>AP018282.1 GCA_002368355.1 Chondrocystis sp. NIES-4102
TGATGATGTCTATGGCTTCTACAGCAGGGACAAATTCTACGAATAACCAGGAAATGCCTATGAATCAATGTATGGGCATGATGGGAATGATGAGCATGGATCTAGAAGCTCTAAAAAACGCTCCCGACTTTGACCAAGCCTTTATCGAACAAATGATTCCCCATCACAAAATGGCAGTAATGATGGCTGGGATGATACTAGATAGCGATCGCCCTGAAATGCGCGATTTGGCGAAATCTATTATTCAGGCTCAAAGTAACGAAATCGAGCAGATGCGGCAATGGCAGCAGACTTGGTATCGTTAGCTGCCTGTTAGAGAGTTTGCTCATCAAAAACTTACTCTAGGAGCTTGTAGAAGCATGGCTAGAAAACACTCACATCATAGGCACAGCCACGGCAGCGCAAGTGAGGTAACTCCAGCAGGCGAAATGGCTAAAGACCCCATTTGCGGAATGGTAATTCCCAAAGCCACATCCCTGAAAACAGAACGAAGTGGACGCAGCTACTATTTTTGTAGCCAAACTTGTCTCAACACCTTTCTCGACCCCGAACGGGAACTTAAATCGATGCGTCAGCGCGTTACCATTGCCCTGACTGGGGTAATGCTTCTGGCGATTATGCGTGCTGCTGCCTTTCTTGGACTAGCAGCAGGAGTGACGCTGGTTACTTGGATTCCCATACCCGCTTTACCCTGGTTTACCTGGGGTGTCTGGCTATTCATTTTAACCACTCCAGTACAGTTCATTGGCGGGTGGTCTTTTTATGTGGGTTCGTGGAATGCTATTCGCACTCGCAGTATTAACATGGACTTCCTCATCGCTTTGGGTACTACTGTTGCCTATCTCTATAGCGTAGTGGTGGTTTTCTTCCCCAATATCCTCCCCGTCCGAGTTGAAGAACGCAGCGTCTATTTTGAGGTTTCTGCCATTATCATTGCCTTTGTGCTGTTGGGCAAGTACATGGAAGAAATTATCAAAAAGAACTCGTCGGCTGCTGTTCGCAAGCTCTTGGATTTAAAACCTGCCACAGCAAAAGTAATTCGAGACGGGGAAGAGATAGAAATTCCAGCAGAACACGTAATGGTAGGCGAAACCGTTGTTGTTCGTCCAGGAGAGAAAGTGCCAACAGATGGAGTTGTCATAGATGGCGCTTCCTCGATCGACGAGTCGATGCTGACTGGGGAATCTATTCCCGTAGAAAAAGGAGTAGGAGCGGAGGTAATCGGTGGAACGCTCAATCGAACAGGACTTTTCCGCTTCCGAGCTTCTCGTGTGGGTTCGGAAACAGCATTGGCTCAAATTATCAAGTTTGTCGAAGATGCACAAGCTAGTAGCGCCCAAGTCCAGCGACTAGCTGACAAAGTGACTGGTTATTTCGTTCCTGCGGTAGTCGCGATCGCTGTTATTGCTTTCCTTGGCTGGTCTTTGGCGGGCAATTTTCCTCAAGCCCTACTAGCATTTATCGCCGTTTTGATTATCTCCTGTCCTTGTGCGTTGGGAGTTGCGACCCCAGCCGCGCTGATGGTAGGAGTGGGCAAAGGAGCTGAAAACGGAATTTTGATTCGAGGAGGAGAGGTTTTAGAGCGAGCAGAAAAACTTTCTACAGTAATTTTCGATAAAACAGGGACGCTAACTCGCGGAGAACCTAGTGTCACAGATGTGGTTTCCCTCATAGAACGCCCAGAAGATGAAATTCTCAGGCTAGCTGCTGCGGTGGAAATAGGTTCGGAACATCCTTTAGGCGAAGCGATCGTGCGAGCTGCCAGAGAGCAAATGCTAGACGTTCCCAAAGTCAATAATTTTGAAGCAATTCTCGGACATGGCATTCGCGGAGAAATAAATGGCGATCGCGTCGTGTTGGGTAATCGTCGTCTATTCCGAGAGCAAGGCTATCAAATTAGTCCAGAAATAGAAGACAGGCTGACTCGCCTGGAAACTGATGGAAAAACCGCTATGCTGGTTGGTTGTAACGATCTACTGATGGGCATAGTGGCAGTAGCGGACACGCTGAAGCCTGAAGCCTATGAAGCAGTTGCTGCTCTGCGAAAAGAAAAAGTCAAGGTGGTATTACTCACGGGAGACAATCAGCGTACCGCCGATGCAATCGCTCGCCAACTGGGAATCGAGCGGGTAATTGCTGAGGTTTTGCCTGGAAATAAAGCCCAAGTGGTCAAAGACTTTCAAAAACGCGGTGAAGTTGTGGCAATGGTGGGCGATGGAGTTAATGATGCTCCTGCACTAGCAACTGCTGATATTGGTATTGCGATCGGTTCTGGTGCTGATGTAGCCAAAGAAACTGGCGGCATTATTTTGGTGAAAAACGATGTGCGCGACGTAGTAAAAGCTATCCGCTTGTCTCGTGCCACCATGCTCAAAATCAAACAGAACCTATTTTGGGCTTTTATCTACAACACGATCGGGCTTCCCATTGCTGCTTTGGGTTTTTTGAATCCAATTATTGCTGCTGCGGCAATGGCATTGAGTTCTTTATCGGTCATTGTCAATTCATCGCTGTTGAAAGGATTGAAGTTATCGACGAATTGAGAGTGTAAAAACTTAACGCTAGTTTTCTCAAATACAAAAGCACATTATTTTAGAGGCTTCTATGGTTCACAAACACGATCGTCAAGCTGGTGCAGGTAGCGGGTGGCTAAGTCCAAGCAAAATTACCTTGTATGTTTTCTTAGGCATTATTGCTTTTTTTCTAATTACCGAACACTGGGCGCATCTAATTCCTGTCCTACCTTGGCTATTTCTACTACTTTGCCCGCTCATGCATCTATTTATGCACGGCGGACATGGGGGACATGGTGGCAATAGCGATCGCAATTCCAATCGCTAAATAAAGAAAAAATAGGAGATAAACAATGAAAGACGTACCTGCTTATGGTCTTTGGTCTTTAGTAATCATTAATTCCCTGATTTTCATCATTTTTGCCTTTAGTTTCACCAAACCCAAAAATCCCCGTGATTGGCGTTCATTTAGTGCTTTCTCAGCCTTTATTATCGCGTTATTTACGGAAATGTATGGATTTCCATTGACCCTTTACTTACTATCAGGATGGTTACAAACTCGCTTTCCAAAATTGGATATTTTTTCTCACGATGCTGGACATCTTTGGTGGACATTGCTGGGGTGGAAAGGAGATCCGCACTTAAATCCAATTCATCTGTTGAGTAGCATACTCATTTTTGGTGGACTGATCTATCTTGCCTCTGCCTGGGAAGTACTATACAAAGCTCAACGCTCTCATACGCTAGCAACTTCTGGCCCTTACGCCACGATTCGCCATCCTCAGTATGTAGCGTTCATCATCATTATGTTGGGTTTTCTGCTTCAGTGGCCGACTATCTTGACGCTATTGATGTTCCCATTTTTGGTGTTTATGTATACGCGGTTGGCGCGCCATGAGGAACGAGATGCCTTAGCAGAATTTGGAGATGAGTATCGACACTATGCCAAGAATACGCCAGCTTTTTTCCCTCGTTGGGGAAACAAAAGCGATCGCTCGACCAAACGTCCTGAAATTTAAGCTTCTACTTACTGACAGCAATAATTGGAATTTTAACAACATCAAATTAATTGGAGATTTCTTATGGTAACCCACAGTCACAATCGAGGAAATCATCAGATTGCTAAGAACCCTTTTTCTAGATTAAAAGAGCGATCGCTCTCCATTTCCACAGCACTTATCACTGGCTCGATCTATACTATCTGCGTTTTGTTTCTCGCCGTAGCACCAAAAGCTACCATGGCTTTCTTCAGCTATATTTTTCATGCTGATTTGACCAATTTAGTACGGGTAGTTACTTGGGGAAGTTTTATTACTGGTCTTTTATTTTGGTCTTTGGGAGCAGCTTTATACGCTGCTCTAATCGCTAGGCTCTATAACAGCTTTGCTATTAAATAAAAAAAGCCAAGCGATCCAGACAACATTTGAAAAAATGCGCGATCGCCCTTTTAATCTGCACTATCTGTATTTAAGGAGAAAAAAACTATGAGCGATTTAATTGTTATCGGTTTTAAAGATGAATTTAAGGCAGACGAGGTTCTAATCGAGTTGAGAAAACTGGAATTAGAGTATCTTATCGACTTAGAAGATGCTGCCATTGTCGTCAGAAATAAAGAAGGAAAAATCAAGATTAAGCAAACTCAAGAACTCGTAACTTCTGGTGCGTTAACTGGCGGTTTTTGGGGGCTACTTCTCGGTTTAATTTTCTTTCATCCAATGCTGGCTTTTTTTGGTGTGGCTGCTGGCGCAATTTCGGGAGCGCTTACAGATATTGGCATTGACGACAACTTTATTCGAGAAATTGGCAATACGATCGAGCCGGGAACATCTGCCCTTTTTGTGTTGGTGAGGAAGTCTACACCAGATAAAGTTTTAGAAGATTTGAGCAAATTCGAGGGGAAAGTACTGCGAACTTCGTTATCGAAAGAGGATGAAGCAAAATTGCAAGCTGCTTTAACTAAAGGTGAAACTGGTCTAAATTTCTCCTCAGTTTCACGGTCGAGTCAATAACGAGTGATTATGATTACTTTTCTTTTGATTATTGCAGTGGTTGTCTGCATGGCAATGTTATTTTGGCTATTTCAAGTCTTGCAAAAATAAACTCTTGAAGTTTAGTTACTTATCAGCAAAAAAATATGAACGATCGATTCAGGAGCGCGATCTAAAAGCTACTTTTAAACTTGACTTATCGAAAGAGAAAATATTATGCACGAACAAAGCCTCAATAATTCAATTAGTTCGGAACTGCGGAAAGATAAAAGTAGGCAAAAGCTGCTGACTAATTTACTTGGAATGTTACTAATGTTTTTTGCTTGCTTGTTGGTCTGTCATTTTCCCGAACTAGTTAGTATAACTTTAAAACATTGATCTTCTTAGAAAGTAATCATGCCAAGCGCAAAAAAATCTGTCTCCAGTTGGGCAAATTGCCTATTATCTGCTCCAGAAACAAATCTATTTCTATTTGCTTTCTTACTCAACTTTGTTTACGAAGTTTGGCAAGCTCCTTATTACGAATTCTATGGAGCGCCTTCTTTTGCAGACAAAATTAAAGACCTCACCCATTGCTCCTTTGGCGATGCTGTCATCATTCTTATCAGTGCTTTGCTTGTGAGTTTGTTAGCTCGTTCTCGTTATTGGGTGCTTAAACCAACGCGGAAGCTAACGTTGCTTTTTACTAGCGTAGGCTTAGTTACCACCCTAGTTATCGAAACTTATCGAGTGAATGTGAGCAAAGTCTATGGCGTTCCAGTTTTAGCAGTTCCTGGTCTTGGCATGAGTTCGTTAGCTGTACTTCAGTGGATAATTTTGCCTCCTTTGATACTCGCTATGGCTCGCCGTCATCTGGTGGGTTGGGGGATGGGTGGGAAAGGATAAGACAGACCAGTATTAATTTTTATATCGCACTCCTTGACTCTCCAATTGAGAAGAAAATTTAGGATCGTTCTAGATGCGATAGAAGCACCATTAACTTTCCCGACTTTACTAGCCAACAACTTAATGGAGGTTATTTATGACTACAGCAACACAAGTAACAACTCAGGCTGTCGGGATTAAGCAAAACCAGTCAGATTGGAGATTTTAGTCATGGATATTCCTTCAAAAACTCCACAAGTCAAACGCTCTAGGAGATGGGTGTTGGCATTAGTAATCACTACTGGAATTGTTACTGCGACTGCCGCAGTTTACACAGTTTCTCGCTATCGCTTATTACCTTCAACACCTGCACCAACACCTGCACCAACCGTTCCAATTGTCAGGACTGTGACCGCCTTGGGACGCTTGGAACCCGAAGGGGAGGCGGTTCATCCAGCGACAACTGGATCTTTAGAAGGAACTCGGATTCTAAAAATCTTAGTCAAAGAGGGGGAAAAAGTCAAGGCTGGACAGATTATCGCCATCCTCGACACCCGCGCTCGCCGTTTGGCTGCTTTAAAAGAGACTCAAGAACAGGTAAAAGTTGCTCAAACACGACTAGCACAGGTTAAAGCAGGAGCAAAAGTTGGAGAAATCAACGCGCAAAAAGCAACGATTCTGCGGATGGAAGCTGAGTTGCGGGGCAATGTCAAAGCTCAAGAAGCTACAGTAGAGCGATTAGTGGCTGAATTACAAAATGCTGAAACCGAAGATCGACGCTACCAGCAACTATACCAAGACAATGCCGTTTCCGCATCTACTCGCGATAGCAAACATCTAGCAGTCGAAACCGCACAGAAACAACTGGAAGAAGGAAAAGCGACATTAAACCGACTTCGGGAATCGATGCAAGCACAACTCAACGAAGCCAAAGCCAATCTCAACCGCATTGCAGAAGTTCGTCCTACTGACGTGGGAGCGGCACGAGCAGAAGTGGACAAAGCATTGGCAGCCGTGGAGAGGACAAAAGCAGACCTGGAAGTAGCCTACGTGCGCTCGCCAAGAGACGGTCGAATCTTGAAAATCCATATTCGTCCTGGAGAAGTAGTCGACGATCGGGGAGAGGGGATTCTCAAACTTGGTCAAACCGACAAAATGTATGCAGTAGCAGAGGTGTATGAAACTGACATCAGGAAAGTTCGTCTGGGACAGCGTGCTACAATTACCAGCGATGCTTTTGTTGGGAAATTACAGGGAACTGTAAACCAGATTGGTTGGGAAATAGGCAAAAAAGACGTTCTCAGCACCGATCCCGCCGCTGCTACGGATGTTAGAGTGGTCGAAGTGAAAATTCGTCTCGATCCTGCTTCCAGTCAGCAAGTTGCTGCTCTTAATAACCTGCAAGTAACTGTGGAGATCGAGCCATGAGTCGCAAACTCTTTTTAGCTTGGCTGCAACTAAGTAGAGAAAGAGCTAGACTTCTAGTCGCTTTGGCAGGAATTGGTTTTGCCGTTATTCTTATGTTCATGCAAATTGGTTTTAGAATAGCCTTGTTTGAAAGTGCGACCCGCGTGCATGAAAGTCTCAATGCAGAGATAGTGCTAATTAATCCTCGTTCTCGCGCCTTAATTAGTATGAACAACTTTTCCAGACGGCGTTTATATCAAGTTCTTAGTTTCGACGGAGTAGCGTCGATCGATTCAATGTACGTGAGTTTAGGAACTTGGAAAAGTCCCGAAAGCGATCGCGATCGCGCCATCTTAGTTTTGGGGGTCGATCCAGCCAAGAGAAGTTTGCATATCCCAGAAATCGATCGATATCTGAACAAGCTCAAACTCGACGACGTTGCCATTCTCGACCGAGTTTCTCGCCCCGAATTTAAGCCTTTTATTACAGAAGTGGCTCAAGGCAAAGTCATTACACCTGAAATCAATGGTCGGAAAATTAAAGTAGTAGGCTTGTTTACAGTTGGTTCGTCTTTTGGTTCTGACGCGCTGCTAATTACGAGCGAAGTAAATTTTTTACGGATTTTCAAAACTCGCAAAGCAGGAGAAATCAATATCGGTTTAGTCAAAATTAAACCTAATGAAAATATCGAACAAACTGCTCGGGCGATAAAAGCTGACTTACCTAAAGATGTACGGGTACTAACCCACGACGAATTTGTGGAATTTGAGAAGAACTACTGGCAGAAAAATACAGCCATTGGTTTCGTTTTTACGCTGGGAACAATCATGGGATTTATTGTCGGCAGTGTAATTGTCTATCAAGTTCTCTATACAAATGTCTCCGATCATTTGGCTGAGTACGCAACGCTAAAAGCGATGGGATATAAGGATCGTTACTTATTAGGCATGGTGTTGCAAGAATCTCTAATTTTGGCAGTTTTGGGTTACATACCTGGATTTGCCATCACGCTGGGATTATACGACCTCACCAAAAAAGCTACCAGTTTACCTATGGCAATGGATTTCGGACGGGGCTTGATAGTTTTAATCTTAACCATTCTCATGTGCGCCCTTTCTGGCGCGATCGCCGTTCGTAAATTACAAGCAGCCGATCCCGCTGACATTTTTTAGTTAGAAATTATAGTTAGAAATTGCTCGAACCTATGGCTCAACAACCTGTTGTCACAATTAAGCATCTCAATCATTACTTTGGTCGAGGCGATTTGAGAAAGCAAATTCTATTTGACATCAATTTAGAAATCTATTGTGGAGAAATTGTCATCATGATGGGACCGTCTGGGTCGGGCAAAACAACTTTGCTGACCTTGATTGGTGGTTTGCGTTCTCCTCAAGAAGGCAGTCTCAAAGTATTCGATCGCGAGTTAAATCGAGCAAGCATCGATCGACTCGTAGAAATTAGGCGCAACATCGGTTACATCTTCCAATCTCATAATTTGTTGCAATTTTTAACTGCTTGGCAGAACGTGCAAACAGCTCTCGAACTGCATCCCGATATTCCGTCCGAAGAACTTCATGCCAGAGCAGAAGCTATGCTCAAAGCAGTAGGTCTGGAACATCGTGCGAATTACTACCCAGAAAATCTCTCTGGCGGACAGAAACAAAAAGTCGCGATCGCCCGCGCTTTAGTCAGCCATCCCAAGTTAGTTTTAGCCGACGAACCAACTGCGGCTTTAGATAGTAAATCGGGACGAGATGTGGTAGAACTGATGCAGCGTTTGGCTAGAGAACAAGGATGCTCCATTTTGGTTGTGACACACGATAATCGCATTCTAGATATCGCAGATCGCATCGTTCGCATGGAAGATGGTCGGCTATTCGTGGATAGTACTACTCTCATGAGTTAACCGTTCTTTCTCTTGTAGTTGTAGTTGATTATGCGTTTATTCTCTGTATCGATCCTAACATTCCCAAACGTCTAATTGTTTGTAGCAATCTCTCTGGAGTAAACAAACTCAGATCGGGATAAATCGACAGCCATACACAAATCAGCAAACAGAGGAATAAAATGATTAGAGCAGCAGCGTTAGTATAATTCCAAAACGCCCGCAGATTGTTCGATCGGATGCGTCTTTTCACTTTTAGCTCAACTTCTGCCAACTTTTACCGCCATCTTGAGATTGAAAAACAGTGTTATTCTCATTGACTGCGTAAAGTATTTGAGGATTATTAGGTGCGATCGCTAGTTTTACAATTACTCCGTTTGTTTCTGTCCAGAGTTTCTCCCAGGTTTTGCCGCTATCATTGCTGCGATAGATACCAGGTGCTGATTGGAGAAAACGATAGCCATACATGACAGTATTGTCTTCCCGTTTGAGCAAAGTCAGTGCGATAACAGGTGCATTTTGAGTATTAGGAATTAACTTCCATTCATCGCCACTATCAGTGCTTTCGTAGATTCCAGAGCGAGTAGCAGCAAACACATGAGCGGAATTATTAGGATCGACGGCTAAGTCCAAAGGAGCGTCATTTAACCGCACCATACGGGGTTTTGTCCAAGTTTTACCACCATCCTTAGAAAGATGAAGTCCTTGCGCTCCTGAAGCAGGAAAACTATAGAAGATATTGGGGTTGCTAGAAGCGATCGCCAAAGCATGAAAATCTACTCCTGGTAAAGAGATTTGTTGCCAATCTTCTCCTTGATTCTCACTAACTTGAAATCCCAAATTACCGCCTGTATGGGGATGTCCGCTAGAATAAAAACGGTTGCTATTAGTCGGATCTGCGGTAAAGCCCAGATAATCGGCTCTTTGCTTGCCCATCCAGTACCATTCTCCTGATTCCGAGCGTTGTAGCAAGCCATTGTGACTGGCAACGTAGATAATATTGGGGTTATCTGGATTTACTGCTAATCCGTGAACGTGATTGTTTGCTTGCCAATTTGCTGCTGGAGAAAGAGATACATTTACAGCCTTTGGTTGAGGCTTTGGTTGAGGAGTAGACGCACTAGTTGATTGATTACTGACAGGCTGCTGACTAGAACGTCCGAGAAACACTCCTAAGCCTCCGCCTAGAAACAATGATATGGCTATAGGGATAGCGCAACAAGCTATCATAGCTAGTCCCATCCATTTCATACTGTGATCTTTTGATTCTGGTTGACTCATACGATCAATTTTTAAAGTTTTTAATAGTCTTTACTCTTTTATTTTCCACTCTCTAGTTGACTAGAGGGTCAAGAGTATAACGGCGAAAATAATCTAAAAAATTATGATTATAAATTTTAAGAAGTTACATAATTTAGCACTCAAAATTATTCTAAATTCACCTCTTCAATTAAACTGCAAAATTGTTCTAGATTTGGATCATCTTGAGGTTTATCTGCCCAAAGCTCTTTGTATGCTTCCAACTCTTTTTTAAAGGCAAGAGTAGATTGGATTTGTCGCTCAAGTTCGGCTATTTTACACTCCAATAAATCTCGCACTAGAGAACAAGGCGGAATTCCTTGACGACGAATTCCTAAGATTTGTTGAATTTCAGCCAAAGAAAAATTTAGCGATTGAGCTTTTTTGATAAATTGCACTTGTTTGACTGCATCGTCTGTATAGTAGCGATAACCTTTATTGTTGCGAAAAGCAGGTTCGATTAATCCTAAACTTTCGTAGTAACGTAAAGTACCCACGGTAACATTGGTTTGTTTGGCTAATTCACCAATTTTGATTAATTGCTCTTGTAAAGCTTTAACTTCAATTTGTGTCATATTCCTTACTAAAATATGAAAAATATTCTTGACTCTATAGCTAACTGTAGACCCTACAATAAATACAGTTCTTTAGGCGACATTTAGTCTTGATTCGAGCGTTTCAGGCAAATTTTCGCCACTTTAACCAAATAAATAGGAGATTATAATTATGTTTCAGAAATTATTCGCTAAAACTGCCTTAAAAGCTGCTACTGTAGCTGTTGCGGTTGTCATGCTAACTGCTGGTGCTAGTTTGGCTCAAGATCGACAGCCCAATCAAAATCAAGACCAAAACAGCTCATGTGGTTGTTGTAAACAAATGATGAACCAGATGCAGCACTCTAGCTAAATGGTAGTTAATAAAAAACTATCAGTTAAAAACTAAACAAAATGGCGATCGCTCTTTTTCTAAAAAACTCAATCAAGGCGATCGCTTTTTACCAATCAATTGTCTAACGCAACCATTCAATGAGCTATTAGCTTTTTGATCAATAAAAAGCTAGAAACTATTAGTTTGATTTTTGAATTTCTTCGCGCTCCCCCTCTGAATCTGTCAAGTGGGGCAAAGTTGGAGGTTGATGATGATTATTGTTCAAATGGATTTTTGTTTCATAGGATGTCTCTTTATTTTCTTCTGTTTCTGTGCGCGATCGATGACGACGACTAGACCAAAAACTCCCCGCCAAAAAAGCACTCGCTCCAATTACACTTCCTCCTACTGCTCCGAGCAACCATAAAGGCAGTTGCCCTTCTCTTTTAGAAACACTGAGGTTGCTTTCTGAAGCAGCGTTTGACTCTTCTGTTTTTTCTCCTGGTTGAGTTGACGGCTCTTCTTGGCTACTACCTCCTCGCAGAGATTGAGCATAAAGCTGCGGCGCGCGCTGAGTAACTATTAAATCTCCTTCAAACAAACCGCTTTTTACTTCAACTAAATCTTCAGAAGTTTGACCGAGATTGACTTCGGCAGATTGAAAAGAATCGCCGTTCTGCAAATAAACTAGTTTTTTGCCATCTACATCAACTACTGCCGAACTGGGAATGACTGTAGCTGTTGTATCTGCCTTACTAGTCATTACTTCTAATTCAGCAAACATTCCTGGTTTGAGAGTACCATTAATATTGTTTAACTGCGCTTTAACTGGGACAACGCGCGTTTCTCCTTCAACTACCGAACCAATTACCGCAATCTTGCCGATAAAAGTGCGATCGCTTACAGAGGCTACTTTTGCTCTAACTTGTTGACCGTTTTTAATTCTATCTAAGTCTTTTTCGTAAATATTAGCCGTGGCATAGACAGTGCTGTCATTAACGATCGTCATCAGTTTGCCTCCCGCATCTTGAAAGGCTTGACCGAGAGTAACTTCGCGATCGCTAACTCTACCAGAAATAGGTGCTGTTACTGTAGCTAATCCTTGATCGTTAGCTATTGTACCCAGTTGTTGCAGTCGGGTTTGATAAGTAGCATTACTAAGTTGTAGAAGAGAACTAGCTGCTTCAAGAGACGATTGAGCGCGTTGGAGTTGGTTTTGAGCCTCTAGAACTTCTCTTTGACTTGAAGCAGTGGTAAGTTGGGCTTTGGTTTGGGCTAATTTTGCTTGAGATTCGAGCATTTGCCGACGGGGAATTACTCCTTTCTCTGCTAATTCGCGATCGCGATCATATTGTTCTTGCGCAACTGCTACTTGGGTTTGAGCTTGTGTGATTTCGGCTTTGGCTATTTGGACTCGACGTTGATAGTTTTGTTGAGCTAAATCTAAATCTGCTTGAGCCTGTTGCAATTCAGCTTTGGCTTGAGCTTGTTTTTCTTGGGAATCAACGCGCAACTCAATCAAATCAGGACTGGCAATTACCGCTACGGGCTGTCCTGCTTTTACATATGCCCCAGGTTCTACTAATAACTCGTTTACTTTTCCAGGAATTGGGGCTGTTACTTCTACTTTTTGACTGGGTAGAGCTTCAATTTGTCCTGTCGTTTTAATGCCAATGTCAAGGCGTTGACTAGTAACTGGTTCGACTTTTATTCCCAAACTTTTGGCGGTTTGAGCATCAACTTGAATCGAATCTGAAGCCTCTTGTTGAGAATCTCCGCCTTGAAATTCGTCTCCATGTCCGCCATGAGCTAGAACAGCAGCAGGAGCAGTTAGTAATATTAGACTCAAGATTACTCCAGTACTGTGCAGGAGAGATTTAGGGGAGCGAAACAGGTAACGAGTAACGGTCATAGTCAATATCCTTAAGTGATGAGGGAACGAGCTAGAATTTGCGATCATCAAAATATTTGTATTGGGCTTTTTGTAGTTAAATATATGGTTATTACTAATAAAATTTTTGAACTAGCAAAAAAGCATTGCCTTATTGACTAGTGTTTCACAGCAATATGAAATTGAAATGAAATTTGAATAAGGTATTTTAGAAACTATTAGAAACTATCTATAAGAGATTATTTATGAAGTAAATATTAAGAAGTCAGATAGCAAAGAGATAGATAATATCGCATAGATAACGTTCCCAATCACCCGCCGCAGATAACCTCGAACACTCAACAAAGAACCTCTCAACGGTCGGTGTGCATTGGGGTTGTTAGCTCGCGTCTAACTATACCCAGAATGCTGTGGGGTCGTGGTGCATTTTTCTGTTGTCGTCTCTATTGAACATTTCTTCCTTGCACGTACACAGTCGAAACAGGCTTCATCATCTTCCGTTCCACTTTGATATCTTTAAATCCAGCCATTTCCAGATCGCGTGCGAATCGTTCTCCCGCTTCAGTCGCATCATCTTCTGTAGCACCAGGAAGTCTGGGCTGATGAACGAGGGCTATGATTCCTCCCGTGTGCAACTGCTCTCTTAGCCGTCTCAGCACGTCAGTTTTGTTATCCCAGAACTGAAAGTTATTAACAGCCAGAATCTTATCAAATGGGTCGTCGAAGGAGGGCAATTGCGATACCGAAGTGAGAACCAATCGCACTCTTTCAGCCAAAATGGCGCGTTGATTTCTTTTTGAAGCTTGCCTGAACATCACTTCAGAATAATCAATACCCCAAATAACACCGTCAGTCACAATTTCACTCATCTTTTGGATGGTTACTCCAGGTCCGAAACCGATTTCCAGGACGCGATCAGAGGGCTGTAGGTTCAGCAGGGAAATTGCCCACTCATTGCGTTCAAGATTTGATGACCTATGCGCCATGATGAAGCCAACGATATTCCCCCAGAATCCTGTGGGGCGGGCGAACTGTGCAACTACTTTCTCCACAAGGCTCATAGGAGATCCTCCCTGACCTTCTTGTCGGCAGAACACGGACCTATCTAAAACTGTAGTCCAAAGCGGGCTGACTATTTATTATATCGCATTACACATTCAAGATAATTAGGACGATCAAATCCGTTCAATTCTTAAAATATGCGATCGCGTTTTGTAATGCCTAGATAAACTGGGTTGATGTTTATCTAACAACTTATCCGTGTCTATTCTATTTCTAAAGCGATCGCCAGCTTTTACTGTTTGTACCAATCCTCACGCCATTGTTTCATCTGCTCTATTTCTTGTTGTTGAGAACTCAAAATATCTTGAGCTAGTTTCTTGATCTCAGGACGTTTGGTTTTACTCAAAGCATCTTTTGCCATCACCAGCGCACCTTCATGGTGAGGAATCATGGCATCGATAAAACGCAAATCGAAATCAGCATCAGCTTGACCTAAATCCATGCTCATCATCATACTTTGCTCCATATCTTCAGACATTGCCATCATGTGACCCATCTCGGCGCTCCAAGCCATAGGAGTTTGAGAGGCGTTAGGATACCAAGTTGTGCGCCACTGTTTCATTTGTTCTATTTCTTGTTTCTGAGCAGCAATAATATCTTGGGCTAACTTTTTCATTTCAGGACGCTGCGATTTTGTCAACGCTTCTTCAGCCATGTTGACAGCCCCTTGATGGTGCATAAGCATCCCATCAATAAAACGCAAATCATAGTCAGCATCGGCAGGCCCTAAATCCATTGACATATCGTGCTGCATCATTCCACCATCGTTTTGCATCATATCGCCATGCTGTTCCATGTCTTGCTTGTTACTAGCTTCGGTGGCGTTAGTATTTGAAGCTTGGGTTTGGTTAGAAATATCTGGAGAACAGGCGATCGTCAGAGTAGTTGCACCGATGAAGATTAAGGCTATTAATCTAGTTTTAGTCAAAATTGCTTGCATAGAGATTCAGAATTAAATTTTAATTACCTAAATAATCTAGAATGGCATACGAAAATGAAATCAAGATGAAATATTTCGCTTTTACTCTAACCTTTCATCTCGACGATTCCCATCATGCCAAGATCTTCATGGTCTAAAATGTGACAGTGGTAAACAGCTTTGCCTGTAAAATCGCGGAAAGGAATGCGAATGCGAACAGTTTCATTCCCCTTTACTAACACAGTATCTTTCCAAGCGCGGTAGGGTTCTGGCTTACCATTACGAGATACTACTTGAAAGGGATTAATGTGTAGATGAAAAGGGTGATCCATACCATCTGGATCGACATTGATTAACTCCCATTCTTCAACTGTATTGAGCCGAACTTGAGTATCGACTCGATTGGGGTCAAAAGCTTTTCCGTTAAAGGTAAAAGTCATTCCCATACCTGGAGTCATTTCTTCTTCCATTGACAATTCAATACGCCTTATTGTCTTTGGTTCTGGCAATTCTTCGACAGTAATAAGTTGTTGGGGTAAAGGAAGAAGAGAAACAGAACCTCCATATGTGAGTGTTGCCAAGACTTGAGGATTTGTTTTGGTATCTCCTCCCATCATACCCATGCCTCCATCCATCATGTGACCACCATCACCCATCATGCCCATCATTTGCATTCCCCCGCGATCGTAGGGTAAGTTTAAAAGGCGATACTGTCCCGATTCTCTATCTCCTCTTACCAAAACTTCTGCCCTTTCTCCAGGTGAAAGCAGTAGTTCTTTTAGTTCTACAGGTGCGCCTATTGCTCCTCCGTCTGTGGCAATTAAGTAAAAAGGATGATTTTCTAGAGCGAGTCGGTAAAAACGAGAGGGAGAAGCATTGAGGATTCGCAGACGTAGCAAACCCCCTTTAGCAATTTCTAAATTAGGGTTAATCTGACCATTGACAGTCATTAATTGTCCTTCGCGCCCCCTCATCATTGCCATTTGGTTGGGGGGTTGAATCCGTCCGTTACCGTCTAAAGCAAAATCTTGTAAAACCAAAAATTCTTCTTTGGCAGCTTTTAGTTCGGGAATTTCATCTAACTCACCGCGAATTACAAATAGACCCGCTAAACCTCCAAATACCTGCTCGGCAACAAATTTATGACGGTGGGGATGATACCAGAATGTTCCAGATGGGTGATTTTTAGGAAGAGTAAATTCATAAGTCAAACTCTCTCCTGACGGAATATCGAGGAAAGCGTTGTCTGCATTGCCATTGGGAGTAACGTGTAGTCCGTGATAGTGTAAATTAGTGGGTTGGGAAAGATTGTTGGTCAAGCGAATGCGAACGGTATCGCCCGCTTTAGCTTCTAAGCGAGGGGCAGGGACTTGTCCGTTGTAGGTTAACAGATTTGCTGGCTTGCCTCCTAGATCGATGCGGGTCGAACTCGCTTCGAGATCGAGTTCTAATAAACCGTTAGAACTTTTATGGAGTTTGAAAGACAAGGCTTTGGTTTGAAGGGACGTTTTATTGTTTTTCCCAATTGCCCAACTAGTTGCTGATGTAGCGATTGCACCAGCAGCAGCGAGGATCATAAACTGGCGACGGTTAGTTTTTGACACGATCGATCCTTTTCTAGATTTTTCTCAAAGTAATATCTATATCTAATCTTTCACATCAAAATGAAATGGAAATGAAATCTTGAGTTGATTTTTTTTTCTCATTCAAACAACTTCCGATCGCTCGATAATCGGACAGATTGTTTCTTCAGGATGTTCGGGTATCTTTTCCCATCCCGATAAAAGTCCTTTTAACTCTTGTTTGAGAATTTGGAGTTGTTGAATTTGCTCTTCAATCGCTTCAAGCTTTTCTTCCAGCTTGACTTTAATCTGGTCGCAAGGTAAATCTCCTCGATCATGTACTTCCAAAAACTCTCTAATCTCAGACAAACTTAACCCTAAGTGCTGTGCGCGTTTGATAAATTTTAAACGAACGAAGACATCCGAATCGAACAAGCGATATCCGCCTTCGGTTCTACCACAAGTTTTGAGTAAACCCAATTCATCGTAATAGCGAATGGTTTTGATGGGAATACCACTTTCAGATGCGATCGCACCGATTAGTTTTGGTTTTTCTTGAGTTAACATAGACGACCACGTAAGATCGGGAACTTGAGATTGTAATGTCATAATTTCCACTTTTTTGCGATAACTACTTCTATTGTGAACTCTCTAGTTGACTAGAGAGTCAAGAGGGTCAGAAAAAAATTGCCATCGCGACTTATCTCTCAGTCCGTATCATCCTCTGTGACTGATTTTGTTTTTAAGGAGAGGGATAAAGTAAAAACCACTCAATAGACCAATTCCAACAATTCCAATTAAGTAGCCAAGAACGATCGATCGCACTAATAATGGAGGTGCGACTCCTTCAACTTCAATCTCTCGTCGAACTTGAAAAGGTTCAAATTGTCTTGCTGCATTGGGTTTAGGTGCAACTTTTACTTCAATTTTGTGGGGCGCACCATCAAAAAATTGCTGCTGCCATGCGAACTTTCCCGCTTCGTTAAGGACACCTTGATAGGCAAAAGCTAGCCAATTATTTTCAAGTTGAGTAGTTTTGAGATCGACAACTGCATCTGTTATGGGTACATTTGTTTTAGTGTCGATGAGTTGTACTTTTAAGTTAGCAGGAGTTCCCACCTTAGCATTGGGATCTCCAGATAATTGTACTTCTAAACCTTGAGACTGTATAATCCCTGATTTACTATTTTCTGGGACAGATTCCCTCAGATGAGACATGGGCATAGACATTTGAGACTGGACGATTTCAGCACTGACATTGACGAATAATAAAACAGCGATCGCCGTAACTATTAACCCACTCAACAATAAGCGAACTCGTGTCGGGACAACTTCTCTTGTGGGGATTTGGGGTTGTCCTGCGATCGCTAAACCTCCAATTAAACCTACGCCTAATAAAATTCCAGCTAAAATCAAGAAATTTTGATATTTAAGCCAATTTTCTGGGACAGATAAGGTTAGCTTTTGCTCAAATGGGACAAAAGTATTAGCTTCGGTAGGGGCGACATTTACTAATAGTTGATAAGTGCCGCGAATCGGGAACATTTGTTGAATTTGTAATTTCCCTTGAGGCGCGATCGCCTCCATCTCCAGTAGTTTTGTTCCTTCTACAATGGGGAAATCTGTAGTAAACCAGGGATTTTTGGGTGGGGTGAGAATTTTTAAGTTAATTTTGGCATTTTCTAGAGAGTTACCTGCTGCATCTATGGATTTTAATTTTAAAAGAACGGGCGATTGTGGCTTAGTCGCTTCTGCTTCAAAAGGAGTAATTTGACTGACTGGTGGACTAGTAATCAGTTGCACGCGCGCTCGTGGAGACTGAGAAAAACCGATTTTGGTACAGAAAATAACGCCTATCAAACAAACAGCACTGATAAGCGCAAAAAACTTGAATTTTGACATTTTAATTGGAGACTTATGCTAATTTTTGGCTTGTCTTGGCGAACGCTTTCTTCTAATGACAACCAACTAGTAGGGTGTGGTGACGTAAGGAATGTACGCTATCGTGAACAGGAGGATAAGTTGTAAAATAGATAGTCCAAAGAATTAAGGCGCACAGAGAAACGTAGAGACTAGCTTGTACGGGTTTTGATAAAGTTAAGCGCGATGCTTGTTGTCGAAATGATGTATTAAAGCGAACGTTCATGCTGTACCTCGCAGATGAATTTGGGTAAGTTGAAGTATCGGCGGGCATCCTGACTTATCGATTTTGGCTTGATAATTTATACTCAAACCCAAAATTAAATTACAGTTGCGGGACAGTGTTGGATTTTCACCAAGCTTTCCCCATTAATTCTATTAGCTGCTCACTACTAGAACCGATCTGATGTTTAATTTTACCACGTATACGTATTGTTAGTCTTGGCGATCGCTTTTACGAAAGAACCTTTGCCGTCTTATCCGCAAACTGCACCTCAACGACTCCCCGAAACATATTCATTCCGCAGGTGAATTCGTATCTGCCAGGTTTCTGGGGTGTGAACTCAATTGGTGTAACTCGATTTAGAGGTAGTATTTGAGCAATTCCTAAATCGGGAAAACGGACTTCTTCGAGACAACTACTGGCATCCTTGCGATCGAAGTTTAACCTAACTTTTTGACCCCCTCGAACTACAATTTGACTGGGTTCGTAACCGCCATCAACGGTGACAGTAATCTCTTGAATGTCCCCTTGTATAGTTGCTTGACGAAATTTAGGTTTACTCGCTAAGAACCACCACAGTTCTAAACCAATCAGTCCCAATCCACCAACCGTAACTAGAATCTTATTACTTAAGGGTTGTTCGATGGGTTGAAACTGTCCTGTTCGTTCGCCTTGAGAAGGTTGCATTTCATTCATATTGTGAGGCATTTGGGCAACTGCTTCACCCGAAGCAATTCCTAACACCATTCCTAAACTTGCAATACTGCTGGCGATTGCTTTTCTATTCATCATTGTCAAACCTCTTAAATAATCGCTCCAGAAATTACTCCAACTAGAAACCCAAATCCTGCCAATGTAGCGAAAAAGACGATTGTTTTCATACTAATATTCCTCTAACCATGGGTTTTCGGTCGAAAATTACGCAAACGCAAAGCATTTGTTACCACCGACACGGAACTAAATGCCATCGCTGCACCTGCAATGATGGGACTGAGCAACCAACCAAAGAAAGGATAGAGAATTCCTGCTGCGATGGGAATGCCAGCAATATTGTAGATAAAGGCGAAGAAGAGATTTTGACGAATGTTACGCATAGTAGCGCGACTTAATTGTATGGCTGTGACAATCCCCTGTAAATCTCCTGAAATCAAGGTGATATCGCTAGCTGCGATCGCTACATCCGTTCCCGTACCAATTGCTATTCCTACGTCGGCTTGTGCTAAGGCTGGTGCGTCATTGATGCCATCACCCACCATAGCAACGATTTTACGGGGCGTATAAAGGTCGGAGGTCTTCTCCGACCACAGCCCCTCACCTTCTGACTGGATTGCCTCAACTGTAGCAGCTTTTTGTTCGGGGCGAACTTCAGCAAAAACGCGCTCGATTCCTACTTCGCGAGCAATAACTTCAGCGGTACGGCGGTTGTCTCCAGTTAACATTACCACTTCCAAGCCCATTTTTTGTAAGGCTCGAATTGCTTGAATTGAAGAAGGTTTTACCGAATCGGCAATGCCCATAATGCCCTGAATTTTTCTATCTACAGCAATCCAAATAACGGTTTTACCGAGATATTCCAATCTCTCCCAGTCTTTTTGTAGGTTGCTAGTATCTATGTTTAATTCGTTCAGCCAACGGTGTGTTCCAATTTGTATCCATCGATCCCAAACATAGCCTTGTACACCGCTACCAGCGATCGCTTCAAATTCTTTGACATCATCTAACTTTACCCTTTGAGATTGAGCGTATTGCACGACAGCTTCAGCCAGAGGATGTTCGGAATTTCTTTCTACAGATGCCGCAAGACACAATAAATTTAATTTGTTGCTGTTGGCAATACCGTTAACGGTTACAAAATCAGTCACAGTCGGTTTACCTTGGGTAATCGTTCCTGTTTTATCAAGGACGATCGCTTTTAACTTGTGTGCCATTTCTAGGCTTTCTGCACCTTTGATGAGAATGCCATTTTCCGCTCCCTTACCCGTTCCTACCATAATTGAAGTCGGGGTTGCCAAACCAAGCGCACAGGGACAAGCAATAATTAACACGCCGACTGTGGTAATCAACGCCATCGTTACATTTCCCATGATGTTGTACCAGAGGATAAAAGTAGCGATCGCAATGGTAATGACAGCAGGTACAAACCATCCCGTCACGCGATCGGCTAAACGTTGAATCGGTGCTTTTGAGCCTTGTGCTTGCTGCACCAGCTTGACAATCTGCGCTAAGAAAGTGTCTTTACCTACTTTTGTGGCTTTGAATTTAAAGCTACCAGTTTTATTAATCGTCGCGCCAATAACTTCATCGCCCGAACGCTTTTTCACGGCAACGCTTTCACCCGTAACCATCGCTTCATCAATGGTAGAAGCACCTTCAACGATCTCGCCATCGACGGGAATCTTCTCCCCTGGGCGTACCAAAATGATATCTCCAAGAATTACTTCAGCGATGGGAATATCTATTTCGCGATGATTACGAATCACCCTTGCTGTTTTAGCTTGTAAACCCATCAGCTTACGAATTGCTTCTGAGGTTTGTCCCCTGGCACGATTTTCTAATAAGCGTCCCAATAAAATCAAGGCAATAATTACCGATGCAGCTTCAAAGTAGACATCAGGTGTAAGTCCCTGTGCGATAAACCATTGTGGAAAAAAGGTTGGAAATAGTGAATATAAGTAAGCTGTACCCGTACCAATCGCCACTAGGGTATCCATTGTGGCTGTATGGCGTTTGAGGGCTTTCCAGGCATTGATAAAGAAGGATGAGCCACACCAAAATAGTACAGGCGCAGTCAGCACTAGTTGTAGCCAAGGATTGTGCATCCATGTAGGAATGAAAGGAATGGGTAATCCTGTCATCATCGGCAGCGAACCAATAACCAGAATGGCACTAATCATTCCGCTAACCCATACCTTACGAGTCAGTTGACGATTTTCAATTTGTCGCGAGCGTCGTTCTGTATAATCTTCTGGGGCAAGTACCTCGTCTTGCATGGGCAAAGCCGAATATCCTGCTGCATCGACGGCTTCTTGAATCGCTGCTACATCGGTTCGATCTTGATCGTAAGTGACAGTGGCAAGTTCTGCACCAAAATTGACACTACATTCATTCACGCCTGGAACTGCTCGAATTGCTTCTTCGATATTAATGGCACAAGAGGCACAACTCATGCCTCGCAGTTTCAGATTAGTATTTTCCACTTCCTACCTCCTGACTTGGGTTTTCAATAATTCCCAGCATTATTCAGGTAACGGTATAACCTGCTGCTGTAATCGCTTGGGAGATCTCAGCTTCTGATGCTTTCGTTTCAATTTCGACAAGCTTAGTTTTGGGTTCGGCTCGTACAGTTGCAGTTGGATCGATTTCTTTTATTGCTTTGGTAATGGTATCTCCACAAGCCGAACAAGCCATGTTGGGAACTTTAAGTTGTAATGTCATAATTTCTACCTTTTTGCGCTCGATTACTTTTATTGTGAAGTCTCTAGTTAACTGGAGAGTCAAGAGGGTAAACGAGAAAAATCTAAATATCTATCGAAATGAGTGCCAACAGAGTAATTAGTCTCTATCGGAAGTAGTAGTAGCGCTAATATTTGGTTTGATAGCATTGAGGCAACTCGTTACGGAGGCGAACGATAACTGATGAGCATTGTAGACAGCATTTTCATGCGGATGTTCGGTCGTCCTCAAGGAATGCTGGGCAGGTTGGTGGCATCATTATGGCGCGTATGAATCAAGCGTTCACTTATTCGGTTATCGACCTGCTCGACATTCAACCGAACGATCGAGTGTTGGAAATTGGATTTGGCTCTGGAATGGGCATTCAGCGTCTAGCTGAGTTGGCATCAACAGGATATATTGCAGGTATCGATTACTCTAAAGAAATGGTCGAGCAAGCTACAGATCGGAATAGGTCAGCGATCGATGCTGGTTTGGTCGATTTACGGCAAGGTTCGGTGGAAAGCTTGTCCTTTGAAGACAGCACCTTCGATAAAGCACTGGCGGTTAACTCCATGCAAGTCTGGTCAGATGCCACGCTCGGACTGCGGGAAATGCGGCGAGTCATGAAGAATGTTGATGGCAGGATTGCGCTTGGTTTTACTCCTTATTCGGGACAGTCGAGTAACGGATTGACTGAGATGCTCACAACTGCTGGCTTCACAGAGGTGCAGCTAGTAGAGACAGAGCGCGGTTTCTGTGCGCTGGCGATCGCATCATAATCAAAGTAGTGTTCAAGATATTGAATTTAACGTATTTGTGAGAGAAGTCCCTATGCCCCTATAGGCTAGGGATAAATCGAACTTGGCACTAAGCAAAATTAATTATCTACGACAATTCTATCATTGCATAATATAATGATAGACATGATGTGCGACCTGAAAGTTGCATTTAAGAGTGAGTCCCTAAGAAAGACTCCAGCTTAGTAGTCAAGGCTGTACCCGCCAAAAGGGGCATTGTTGGTAACAGGAATGTTTCAGAGCTAGATGGTAAAGTGTCTCAAAGTAGTTAAAACATCCATACTATTAGAGGCTAGGGTAAGACGTACACGATTAACAATAAGTGAACTTGTGTTGAGGCTTCTTAATATCAGAACACCCAATAATGATGTTTGGGGTGTAGAGAATTCAGGAATTTATTCCATCATGCAATAAATTTATAGGTAAATCCTCCGAATCAGGATTTACTAGACTACTACGAATCTCGAATCAATTAGGAGTAAAGCAAGAATCTAAATACGTCGCATCTCAAAGATGTGAAACAGGAAAAATCCTACTAGGTCTTGGGAGAAGTCGAAATCCCAAGTAAGCCAACCGCAAGGAAAGCCTAATCCCTGAGAGGGCAAAGGATGTCTAAGAAGCGAATGCCGTCACCCGTAAGGGAACAGGAATTCATAACTGGGCGGATAGGGTTTTGCCCAACTCGAAAGAGTGCTGACATAGACAGGTGATATCAGCTTTAAATGACAAAGTAAAGAAACCGAATTCGACAGGGAAAAGTTAGATGCCTAGTGCAAACGTAACCACGAAGACAACCGAATGGCATGAAGTCAATTGGCAGAATGCCTACGACAACGTTAGGAATCTGAGACGACGCATTTTCAAAGCAACTCAATCTGAAGACTGGCGGAAAGTCCGTAATCTCCAAAGGTTAATGCTCCGAAGTTACTCTAACGTATTGTTAGCCGTTAGGAAAACAACACAGGATAATAAGGGGCGAAAAACTGCGGGAGTAGACAAGGTACTAGTCAAAACACCCCGTAAAAGGGGGCAAATGGTTGACGACTTAATAAACAACCAAGACTGGAAACCAAAACCCGTCAGAAGAGTGTACATACCAAAATCAAATGGTAAAAAACGCCCGTTGGGTATTCCGACAATCAAGGACAGATGCTTACAAGCAATTGTAAAAAATGCTCTTGAACCATGTTGGGAAGCCCAATTTGAGGGAATTAGCTACGGTTTTCGTCCAGGTAAAAGTCCCCATGACGCAATTGCAAAAATATATTTAGCAGTACGTCCTAATAAAAAGAAAAAGTGGGTGGTAGATGCCGACATCAAAGGATGTTTTGATAATATTGATCATGAACAATTACTCTCTACGATAGGGAATTTCCCAGGTAGAAGCCTGATTAAAGAATGGTTAAAAGCTGGATATGTTGACAACAACATATTTCATACACAAAACTCTGGAACACCACAAGGTGGAATCATTAGCCCACTCTTAGCTAATATTGCCTTACATGGCATGGAAAATGCTTTAGGAATTATATACAATTCTAGAGGCGATTCCATAGGCAAAAGAATTGTGGTTAGATACGCCGATGACTTTGTAATCCTATGTGAATCCAAACAGGACGCAGACAAAGCCAGAAGTGACATAGATAACTGGCTATCTCTCAAAGGATTAAATTTATCCTCAGAAAAGACCAATATCGTACACATCACGGAAGGCTTTGACTTCCTCGGTTTCAACATCAGGCATTACAAAGTCAACAATACGAAAACTGGCTATAAACTCCTGATTAAACCTAGTAAGAAATTCCTACAAAATACTCGAAAAGACTTGAGAGAAATTTTTCTCAAGCATTCGGGAGAAAGAATAGGAAAACTAATAGGGGAAATTAACCCAGTAATACGAGGAAAAGCCAATTACATAAATAAAGTAGTGTCTTCCAAGATATTCTCAAAATTAGATGATTATCTATTCTTAAGACAGGTTAGATTCGTAAAGCGTACACACCCAAAGAAAAAGAAAAAGTGGACGCAGAACAAATACTGGGGAAGATTAAATCTACAAAGGAAAGATAACTGGGTCTTTGGAGATAAAGAATCAGGAAACCTCATGCTAAAGTTTAGCTGGACAAAGATTGAACGACACTCACTTGTAAAGAAAAGGGCTTCACCTGATGACCCTTCACTCCAAGAGTACTGGTCAAAAAGAAACAAGAAAAGTCAAAAATCAGAAGCAGTTAAATTTAGTGCGAAGCAAGAACAAGTAGCATATAAACAAGGTTATAAATGCCCCGTGTG
Organism: Chondrocystis sp. NIES-4102; assembly: GCA_002368355.1. Taxonomy (NCBI): domain Bacteria; kingdom Bacillati; phylum Cyanobacteriota; class Cyanophyceae; order Chroococcales; family Chroococcaceae; genus Chondrocystis; species Chondrocystis sp. NIES-4102. The sequence goes on from AP018282.1 coordinate 24,925, forward strand.
TAGTCAATCATTGTTTAACAATGAACCTCTACATTTACACCATATCGTACCTAAAGGCGAAGGTGGAAAAGACACAATAAATAACTTAGTTTGGTTACATCTGTTCTGCCATCATAAGGTACACTATGAAAACTAAAAAGATTAAGCGATATTGCTTGAGCCGAGTGCTTGGAAACTTGCACGCTCGGTTCTGAGGGGGGAAAAGAACAGTGATGTCCTCGCCCTACCCGACTAGACAAGTGCAAAAAGTACGAATTTATCCAACTGACGAACAAAAGCAGCAACTAGCAGGTGCTATGGGTTGTTCTCGCTGGTGGTGGAATTTTGCTTTGAACAAAAGTATTGAAATCTACAAGGAGACGGGCAAAGGCTTATCTCGTGCAGGACTAAATGCTTTACTGCCTAGTCTAAAGCAAGAACATGAGTGGTTAAAAACAGAGGTTTATTCTCAATCCCTGCAACAAACATCACTTAATTTGTCTCGCGCTTTTATCAACTTTTTTGAGAAGCGGGCTAAATTCCCTAGATATAAATCGAAGCATGGTAAGCAGTCTGTCGGGTTTCCTCAGTCGGTTACAGTCAATGGTGATTGGATTAAGATACCTAAAATTGGCTTAGTTAAAGCAGTATTTGACCGTCGCTACAATGGGACAATCAAAACCGTAACTGTAACTGAAGATAGCTCTGACAGATTCTTTGCTGCGATTATTTATGAGCTAGAAGCTTGTTTTATTTCGAGTAACGGAGATAAAATCATCGGACTTGATCTAGGGATCAAGGATTTGATTATTGCTCATGATGGAAATAAAACTAGCAAATATGCAAATCCCAAACACACGAAAAAGTATACCAAAAATCTAGCTCGTAAACAACAAAAGTTAGCTCGAAAAGTAAAAGGTTCTAGAACCAGAGCCAAAGCTAAGAAACTAGTAGCTAAGATTCATGCACGTATAACAAATGCCCGTCAGGACTACTTACACAAGCTAAGTAGAAAACTGACTAACGAAAGCCAAGTAGTGATAGTAGAAAACCTTCACGTAAAGGGCATGGTGCGTAATCACAAATTAGCTAAAGCAATATCTGATTGTGGATGGGGAACTTTGGTCAACTTTCTAAGTTACAAACTAGAACGTGAAAATAAGCGCTTAGTTGAAATTGACAGATTTTTTCCCAGTTCACATATTTGTCCCGACTGCTTAACTCAAACTCCGAAGATGGATTTGAGTATTAGAGAATGGATTTGCTTGAACCAATCATGCGGTAAAACTCACGATCGTGATATCGCTGCTAGTCGCAATATCAGGGCAGAAGGAATCAGAATCATACAGACGGATGGAACAGCCGTCTCTGCTAGTGAAGGGAGCGTAAGACAAGACCGAGGACGAAAGACCAAGGTAATGCAGCACCCAGCGAAGCTAGAAACTACCTGCTCAACAAAGTAGCAGGTAGTAGTTCATAACAGTAGCTTACTAATTTATATGCAGCCACCCTGAAAATGTTTGCAATAATAACCAAGCATTCAAACCAACGATAATCGTCGCTACTGCACCAGCTAACAGCTTTAACCAAGTTGGATTGACAAACTCACCCATCAAACGGCGATCGCTAGTAAACATGATCAAAGGAATCACCGCAAAAGATAGCTGTAAACTTAGCACAACCTGACTGGCAATTAATAAACTACCCGTACTCTTTTCTCCATAAAAAATAATCGCAATTAAAGCAGGAATAATAGCCAGTAATCTAGTTGCCAAACGTCGCACCCAAGGAGGAAGGCGAAATCGTAAAAAACCTTCCATGACAATTTGTCCTGCTAAAGTGGCTGTTAGGGTAGAACTTTGTCCAGAAGCTAATAAGGCAACCCCAAAAATAGCACTAGCTGCACTCACTCCTAATAAAGGTGAAAGTAATTTATAAGCATCTTGAATCTCTGCAACTTGCTGATAGCCAGAAAAATGAAAAGTTGCAGCAGCAACTATTAAAATAGCTGAATTAATAAACAAGGCAAAGGATAAAGCTATAGTCGAATCAATCGTGCCAAATTTAATTGCTTCCCATCTTTTTTCAGCTGTTGGTTGCCAAGCGCGAGTTTGTACGATTGAAGAATGTAAATATAAGTTGTGAGGCATTACCGTTGCCCCTAAAATCGCGATCGCCAGGTAGAGCATTTCTGGATTTCTGACTACTTCTGATTTAGGCAAATATCCCTGTAAAATGCCTGCTACATCTGGTTTGGAGAAAATAATTTCGGCGGCGAAACAAATTCCTACGGTTGCGACTAGAGTAATGACTAAAGCTTCTACGTAACGAAAACCTTTTCCTTGTAGTAGTAACAATAACAGTACATCTGAGGCAGTAATACAGACTCCCCAAATTAAAGGAATACCAAATAATAGTTGCAGGGCGATCGCACTTCCCAATAATTCTGCTAAATCACAGGCTGCGATCGCAATTTCACACAATATCCATAAGCAGAAATTAATCTTTCCAGGAAAATAATCCCGACACGCCTGTGCTAAATCTCTTCCCGTGGCTACTCCCAACCTGACGCATAAAGATTGCAATAAAATCGCCATCAAATTTGAGAGTAATATAACCGTCAAGAGTGCATAGCCAAAAGAAGCACCTCCAGCTATATCCGTCGCCCAGTTACCAGGATCCATATATCCCACGGAGACTAGGTATCCAGGGCCAGCATAAGCTAGCATTTTGCGCCAAAAACCCTTCCCCTGTGGAATTTTAATGCTGCGGTGAACTTCAGACAAACTGGGCTGATTGGATGGTAGAGACATTCATTTTAATGATTTTTTCTCATAATCTTTTCATAATCTAGCATTAAAACAATTTTTTTCATAATTGTCTCATAATTAAAATAATCTATTTGTTCATTTGAATAGACATTCAAGCTTAAAATGAGTATCATTATCAAAGAAGTAAACTCAAAACTCTATTAACCCAGTATTGTCTAAACAACTAAACTGACAAGGTTTAAAGTCTAAACAATGAATAAAGTTGACAAATCAAAAAAAATAGTTTCTCCAGAAGGTGATGCACCAACTTGTGATTCTTCTTTAGTTCATTTAGAACAAGTGCGCCAAGTGCAGTCGGAAATTGTAACTACAGAGAAAGCACAGCAGATGGCTCAGTTTTTTGGCGCGATGGCAGATCCCCATCGGCTTAAGCTCCTTTCTGCTTTGGCAAAAGCCGAACTTTGTGTCTGTGACTTAGCAGCGGTAGTAAAGATGAGTGAATCTGCGGTATCTCATCAGTTACGTCTGCTACGAAATCTACGTCTGGTCAAACATCGCCGTGAAGGTCGTAACGTTTATTACAGTTTGGCAGACGCACACATTGCCAATCTTTATCGGGAAGTAGCGGAACATTTAGACGAGGTTTAATTTTTTCTTTCCTTCATTGTCAAATTACCTTTTTTTGGATATTATCTGAACAAGTATTCAATTGTTCAATAGTAAAGCTATCCAATCATCTAAATGTTTAAATAATGTCAAATCAATATTCCTCTGGTTGTTGTTCTAGCGACGATCGCGATCACGATCGCAGTCATGGTCATAGCCACGAACATAATGATTCTAATTTACGCTCTGAACTTATTCCCTTAAGTATTGCAGTAGTTTTATTTGCGATCGGCTTAATCTTTAACCAGCCTTTGCATAATACTCCTGGAGCGATCGCCGAGTATGCAGTTTTGATTCCTGCATATCTGATAAGTGGTTGGAGTGTTTTAACCAGTGCAGGACGTAATATTCTGCGGGGTAAAATCTTCGATGAAAACTTCTTGATGACTATTGCTACCTTGGGAGCGATCGCGATTCACGAATTACCCGAAGCTGTAGCGGTAATGCTATTTTTCCAAGTAGGAGAACTATTTCAGGGTTTTGCGGTTGGGCGATCGCGCAGATCGATTAAGTCACTATTAGAAGTACGTCCAGATAAAGCAAATCTAATAGTCGATGGAGTGATAAGAGAGGTTGACCCCGAAAAAGTAGAAGTCGGAAATACGATTATTATCAAGCCAGGGGAGAAAGTACCTTTAGACGGGGAGATACTATCGGGTAATTCCCAGGTAGATACTTCCGCACTTACGGGGGAGTCCGTACCGCGAACTGTAAGAAAAGGAGATACAGTACTAGCAGGAGCAATTAACCAAACGGGTAGTTTAACCGTTCAAGTCACCAAACTGTTTGCCGAATCTTCCATCGCTAAGATTTTAGACTTGGTAGAAAATGCCAGCAGTAAAAAAGCCCCGACAGAGCAATTTATTACTCGCTTTGCCCGTTACTACACTCCCGTAGTAGTTTTTCTTTCTTTAGCAGTTGCCATCTTACCGCCTTTGTTTATTCCTGGTACATCTAGTCAACTGTGGGTTTATCGAGCGTTGGTCTTATTGGTAATATCCTGTCCTTGCGGATTAGTTATTAGTATTCCCCTGGGCTACTTTGGTGGAGTTGGTGGTGCAGCCAAAAGAGGTATTTTAGTTAAAGGTTCGACTTTCCTCGATGCCTTAACCGATGTTAAAACGGTAATTTTTGATAAAACTGGAACGTTAACCGAAGGTGTCTTTCAAGTAACTCAAGTATCCCCCTATAACGGCTATAGCGAAAAAGAATTATTAACTATAGCAGCTTTAGCCGAATCTCAATCCAATCATCCCGTAGCGCGATCGATTATTGAAGCTTACGATGGTGCGATTTCTGAATCTGATGTCACCGACTATAAAGAAATACCAGGACACGGTATTAGTGCCAAAGTCAGAGGGATGTCAGTCTTGGCAGGAAACGATCGCCTCCTGCACCGAGAGCATATAGAACACGATACCTGCAATGTTGAAGGTACTGTGGTTCATTTAGCAATAGATAAAAAATATGCAGGTTATATCTTAATTGCCGACAAAATTAAAGAAGATGCAGCCATAGCGATCGCCCGATTGAAAAAATTAGGAGTCACCGAAACTGTAATGCTGACGGGAGACAACCGAGTTGTAGCGCGAAATGTTGCCGATAAACTTGGTTTAGATACCTATAAAGCTGAATTACTACCAGAAGACAAAGTAGAGGCGATCGAGGAGTATCTTCATAAGTCTGACAAAAAAAGCAAGGTAGCTTTTGTCGGAGATGGAATTAACGATGCACCAGTAATTGCCAGAGCCGATGTCGGGATAGCAATGGGGGCGTTTGGTTCAGATGCAGCGATTGAAACTGCTGACGTGGTACTAATGACCGATGCCCCTTCTAAGGTAGCCGAAGCGATCGCTATAGCTCGTAAAACCCACTCTATTGTCTGGCAGAATATCATCCTGGCAATGGCAGTAAAAGGACTGTTTATTTTACTCGGAGCAATAGGAATAGCGACTCTTTGGGAGGCTGTGTTTGCCGATGTCGGGGTAGCACTGTTAGCGATTCTAAATGCCAGTCGGGTTTTGAGATAGTTTTTTTGACAATCATCACCTTAAAACTTTATTCAACTTAATCAATTCACTATTTAGAGGGTTTTAAATATTATGCGTCGTCGTCAGCGTTCTATTCCTTGGATTCATCGCTATTATCGTTCAATTATGGCAGGAATAGCCACTATTGGCGCGGTAGGGACGGGATATTTAACAGTAGTCAAATTAACCCAAGGAACAGCAGCTTGTCCTACAGGTGGCTGCGATGTAGTGCTATCAAGTCCTTATGCTACTGTGTTTGGCTTACCCCTGACTCTATTTGGCTTTTTGGGCTACTTAAGCATGGTTGTCTTTGCCATTGCACCTCTTTTGGTAACTTCTCCAGAGAAAAAGAAACTACGTGCCAGTTTAGAAAAGTGGACGGGTTTATTGCTGTTTTTAGGCGGAACGGCAATGGTGGTGTTTAGTAGTTATCTAATGTATCTACTCGCCTTTGTCATTAAAGCTGTTTGTATTTACTGTATTGCCTCGGCTGTCTTTTCAGCCTGTCTGTTTATTTTGTCGATTATCGGTCGTTATTGGGAAGATATCGGACAACTGTTGTTTACGGGAGTAATCGTAGCGATCGTTGTTTTAGTTGGAACGCTGGGGGTGTATGCCAATATCAATAATCCCCAAGTTGCAGAGTCCGATCCTTACGCCGTTACTAACGAATCGGGGACTGCTGAAGTTGCTCTCGCCAAGCATCTTACCCAACAAGGAGTAAAAATGTATGGGGCTTTTTGGTGTCCTCACTGTCAGAATCAAAAGCAACTATTCGGCACAGAAGCATTTAGTCAAATCGATTATGTAGAGTGCGATCCTCAAGGTAAAAATCCTCGCCCCAATCTTTGTAAAGCAGCAGGTATTCAAGCTTTTCCTACTTGGGAAATTAAAGGGAAACAGTATCAAGGGGAAAAAACTTTAGCAGAATTAGCCAATTTATCTGGCTATCAGGGCGATCGCAATTTTCAAAATGCTTCCCAAGAAGGACACTAATACTATTATTTCTCAGCCTGTCTCATACTTTTAAAACTAATGACGAGGAATCGATTGCCAAAGGTCAAGCGGTACGTACTTGGTATCAATGACAGAAAACAGATGCAGTTAAAGCTACTTATATTTAAACTCGTTCTCTTGAACACAATAGTTGGCATCATGTTACCTGTTAATGCTCATTCACCTGATGAAACTTTAGAACAATGGCAAGTAGAGCGAGAAGTTAACCAGCTTTTAAATCAAGGGAAAAAATTGGTAGATCGGGGTAAACTGGCTGAGGCTTTGAGTGCTTACCAACACGCGGTTAGTTTAGAACGAGAAAATCCGCGAGTCTTTTCGGCAATCGGTTATTTACAAGCGGTTCAAGGTAACTTTCCCGCAGCAGCAGATGCTTTCCAAAAAGCGATCGCCTTAGAATCTGACAATACTTATTTTTATTACGGACTGGCTTATAGCCTTGCTAATTCTGGAACTTATGCTGAAGCTGCCGATGCTTACACTCAAACCATCAAACTCGATCCGAATTTGTTAAATGCTCATTTAGGCTTGGGAATGGTGCTGTTACGCCAACAAAACTACAATGGCGCATTAAATGCTTTCTCAAAGGTAAAGACCCTTGCACCAGAAAACCTCCTCGCCTATCGCGCGATGGGAACAATTTTACTTCAGAAAGGACAGTTTACCAAGGCGATCGAGGTTTTACAACGAGCAGCCGAACTAGCTCCCTCTGAAAGTACAATTCAACTCGATTTGGGAATTACTTGGTTCAATCTAAACAATACCAATAAAGCCATCGCAGCTTTTGAAAAGGCTGCCGAGCTAAATCCTGAAGATGGGAAGATTCATTTTCAAGTTGGCAGAATTATTCAGCTAGAAGGCAATACAGAATCTGCATTAGCCGAGTATCGTAAGGCAGCCAACATACAACCCAATTCCGTGGAAACCAGAAAAGCGATCGCCGATATTCTCTTAGAACAGCAAGATTACCTGATGGCGATCGTCGAACATCGTCAGGTGATCGCTCTTGCTCCTCAAGATGCTAAATCCTATTACCACCTGGGACTGGCATTGAGAGAAAGAAAGCGTATTGAAGAAGCCATTACCGCCCTCAAACAAGCTTTAAATCTTTATCAACAGCAGGGTAATACCGAGCAAGTAGAGGCTGTTGAAACTGTTTTAGATGAATTACAAGAATAGCTAATGATACCAGTCAAGAGCGATCGCCACAACGAAATGCCTCCAGAAGAATCTAAAACTCAACCACTGAAATTATTATGGATTGTTTTATGTCTGCGCAGTGGACTATTTTTAGCTGAATTAATTACAGGACTTCGGGTACATAGTTTATCCCTAATCGCTCTATCGGGACATCTTTTGGTCGATCTAATTGCGATCGCTATTGCCATAGTTGCTGCTTGGTTAGTAAGGAGCTGTCCCCGCCCTCGAAGGGGAGGACGCGATGTTCGAGGTTGCCTCGAACATTTAAGCCGTCCGTCGGGGCTTGTCCTAAAGGATACCGCTTCGCATATACGCTCCGTCGAACATTCTACTCAAACTAAGTTATCCTTAAATCCCCAGCAAATTGAAGCTCTAGCTGCCTTTCTTAACAGCCTAATTCTCTTAGCAGTAGCAGGATCGATCCTGTGGGGAATCTTACATAATTTTCAGGCTTCTGCCTCTGAAGCTGGGTTACCGATGCTAGCAATAGCAGCATTAGGACTGGTAGTTAAAGGAATAAATGCTAGTTTGCTTTACGAAGAAAGTCATCATAGTTTAAATGTGCGGGGCGTATTTCTTCATGCGCTCGCCGATGGTGTTAGTTCGTTTGGTTTGTTAATAGCAGCGTTAGCTATTTTTTATTTAAACTGGCTTTGGGCAGATACGGCAGCTAGTTTATTAGTGGTGATTTTTATGCTCTTTAGTGCCTTTTCCCTACTTAAAGATAGTCTGCAAACTATCAATCAATAATTACATAGCGATCGCCTACCAACATCTGGACAATCATAACGAACAGAGGATAAGTAAAATAGTATTAGCTGTCACAAACTAAATGCCTTTTTCGTCCTAATTGAGTAAGCTAATTTCTGACTTCTTTGCGAGTGCTATGTCCGCTTCATAAATTTACTGGACTCTCCAGCTAACTAGAGAGTTTACACTTGAAATCTAATACACGATCGCTTATCAGCTTAATTCATCATGTCAAAACTCGTATCTAAAATAACTATCGCTTCAATTGCTCTTTCCTCTGTGGTTGGAGGAGCAATTTATTTAACTTCGACTCAAGGGGTCATTAACAATACTGCGATCGCTCAAGATACCAATACAGCAACTCTAACTAGCGTTTGGGATAAAGAAACCGAACCAGCTTATTCAGAAACGACAGAAATGACTGTATATCGCAGTCCGAATTGTGGTTGTTGTGGAGGATGGATCGAACACGCGAAACAGCATGGTTTTAAAGTTAAAGATATTAAAACTGAGGATATGAAAGCTTTAAAGCAAAAATACCAGCTTCCAACCGAACTAGCCTCCTGTCATACAACTATTATTGATGGGTATGTAATGGAAGGTCATATTCCCGTTGATGATATTAAACGTTTTCTCACTAAAAAACCCGAACTAGCTGGTTTAACTGTACCTGGAATGCCCATCGGTACACCAGGCATGGAATCACAAAATATCAAACAACCATTTCAAGTCTTGGCGTTTAACGACAAGGGAGAAGTCGAAGTATTTAAGGAATATCAATCTTACTAATACAGAGTAGTTTAAATTAATCATGGTTAAAATTAACCGTCGCCAATTTATTGCATTAGGTGCTGCTGGTGTAGGGACAGCTTTAGTAGGTCATTGGTTGTGTCAAGCTATTTCTAGTCAACCTTTACCTGCTTCATCTGCTAATGTATTCGGTGTTTATCAAAGTAGTAATGGATTATTAGAGTTAGACTTAGAAGCTAAAGAAAATCCCGTAAATTTGGCTGGGAGACAAGCATATCTATTAGCCTATAACGGACAAGTCCCTGCACCTCGTCTGGAAGCCAAACCAGGAGACAAGGTTCGCATTCACTTTACTAATAATCTCTCTCAACCGACTAATATTCACTATCACGGTTTGCATATTCCTATTACGGGTAATGCAGATAATGTTTTTCTTCATATCCAACCTGGAGAAAAACTAACCTACGAATTTCAGATACCACCAAATCATCGAGCAGGAACTTTTTGGTATCATCCCCACCTGCATGGTTTAGTTGCCGAACAATTGTTTGGGGGTTTGGCAGGGTTATTTATCGTGCGCGGTGAATTGGATGAAATTCCTGAAATCAAAGCAGCGAAAGAAGAGTTTTTGGTACTGCAAGACTTTGCTGTGAATGATAATGGCAGACTAATCAATTCAGCCTATATGTCCCTGATGATGGGAAGAGAAGGAGATATCATTACAGCCAACGGACAAGTAAATCCCAGTCTTTCTTTACCTGAACAAGGATTATTGCGGTTGCGGATTCTCAATGCTTCTACTTCCCGTTTTTATCGACTGGCTTTAGAAAACCATTCTTTTTATCAAATTGCCACTGACGGAGGTGCGTTAAACGAACCCATAGAAGTTAACGAATTGCTACTGACACCAGGACAACGAGCCGAAGTTTTGGTAAAAGGAAACCAGGAATCGGGTCAGTATCGCTTATTCAATTTACCTTACGATCGCGGTAGTATGGGAATGATGGGTGGCGGTATGATGGGTGGTGGCATGATGGGCAGAAATGACCGCGATGAACCCATAGTTTTAGCAACGGTTAACTACGAAGCTCCAGGACAGTCTCTTTCAATCCCAAGCAAACTTACTTCAATTACGGCATTGCCAGAACCTCAGACAGTCAGAAGCTTTGAACTCAATCATGGAATGCATCCTGCTGTGGGCATGGCTTTTTTGATTAACGGCGAACCTTATAGTAGCGATCGCCTCGATACCCAAGTACAACTTGATACAGTAGAAGATTGGGAAATAACCAATACGGAAGTAATGGATCATCCCTTCCACATTCACAATAATGCTTTTCAAGTAATTAGCCGTAACGGAAAACCAGAATCATTATTGGCTTGGCGAGATACGGTGTTAGTATCCAGAGGTGAAACCGTCCGCATTCGCATTCCCTTCAGGAAATTTGCTGGCAAAACAGTGTATCACTGCCACATTCTCGACCACGAAGATTTAGGTATGATGGGTAATTTGATGATTAGAGCTTAGTAGTGCGATCTCGCACTATCATCAATAAATTTCAGACACTATGGCAGTCACAACCATCAGTCCCCAAATAAACCCAAAACGAACTTTACTAGCACGGTGAATTTTAAATTCAGCAGATAACAATAGCTGATGTAATTCCTCTTGTGTATAGCATTGTTGATGAGCAGGATCGAAAATTTGTAAAATCCAATCGCAGATTCTACAGATCGGGTAATCTTTATTCCAGTCGAGAATTACCAGCTTGCCATTGGGCTTAAGCACTCGTTTCATTTCTGTTAATGCTACCAGTGGATTATCAAAATAATGAAAAGCATTAGCTGAAACAACTACATCAAAAGAATCGCTCTCAAAAGGTAGTGAATGAACTGAGGCTTGATGAAATTCAACGTTAGGATAAGTTTGATATTTTTCCTTGGCGACATTTAACATCTTGTTCGATATATCTATGCCTGTAATTTGCTGAGTGGGATTTCGTTCTAACAAAAGCCGTTCAAATTCACCCGTACCGCAGGCAACATCTAAAATGTTATCCTGGGGTTCAATTTGCTCCCAATCTCGCAGAAAAGTTAGAGTATTTAGGATATAGTTGCGCCAGCGTAGATCGTAAATATCGGCAAGGCGATCGTATTGAGTTCTGACTTTAACTTCGTTCATGTCCATTGTTTTTCGATAATTGTCGAACATCGCTTATATTCAAGCTAGAAAACTGTCACTTTTTGCCCTCTCCCTCCCCCTAATCCCGCAATTAATCCCACTACAAAAATGAGGGTAAAATAAAACAGACTGATAACCCGACGCAATAGTGAAGGAGCAATAGCTTTTACTTCTATTTCCTGAGATATTTTTAATGGCGTAAACTGCCCAGAAGAATTTTCAAAAGGAGTAACTTCTACTGTAACGCTGTGGGGTGCGCCATCAAAAAACTGTTCTTGCCAAGTTAATCTACCTGTAGTATTGGGAGTACCTTGATAAGCAAACATTAGTGCGTTAACTTCTAGCTCCTAATAAAGAAGCTCGATATCTTATTGGTTCTAGTTTCTTTTACTAGAATGGTATTGAGAGGTAACGTTCTTGTTCTGAGTTACAGCAAGAATAATCCAGTCATGAAACCGATTAAGACATTAGGCATTATCTTAGGGATGACATTGACTTTCAGGGGGGTTTCGGTTTTGGTCAGACCAGCTTTAGCCATTTCTCCTACTCAGCAGCAATTAGAAACTTCTACCGACCAAATGAATGTTGAAAGCTTGTTCGAGCGAAGTACAGAGAAAATTAATCGTGGTGATTACCAAGGGGCAATTGCTGACTTAGAGCGCGTTATCGCACTCAATCCGAATTACATTGAAGCTTATTGTAATCGAGGAATGGCCTACTTTGGCTTAGGAAATTTAGATAGAGCGATCGCCCAATTCGATTTAGCACTAAAAGTTGCTCCCCGTCATGCTGATGCTTTAAATAGAAAAGGAGTCGTTCTCGCACAGCAAGGCAATCTAGAACGAGCAGTAGATAACTTTGACCGAGCTTTAAATTCTGATTCTAACTTTGTTGATGCCTACTACAATCGGGGTAAGGCACGCACTGAATTAGGCAATTTTCTAGGCGCGATCGCTGATTATAACCAGGCGATTAAGCTCAATCCCAATCTGGCTGAAGCTTATGGCAATCGTGGATTTGTTCGCGTTCGGCTAGGAAATAAACAGAAAGGTTTAGAAGATTTACAACACGCAGCCAAACTTTTTTGGGATTCTGGAAATATGGCTGGATATCAACAAACCCTTGCTTACATTCAAATGATTCAACGGTAGTTTAATGGTTAATTATAGTACACATATTCTACTCACTATAATGGCACTTATAATGCCTAAAATACTCTTTTGTTTCGCTATAACTTATATATAAAGACAGCTATAAACTTAATTATTTATGACATTTTCTTGATTAGTAACTAAATTTGGTACTAAAATTAAGAATGTTTAAGAAGTTAACTCAAAATTATGGTTGCTTTAAGCCTCAAATCCTTAACAGGGAAGATCACAGATGAAGTTTTGGAACAGTTATGCAGAGAAAATCCCGAAGCTAAATTAGAAACCAATGCCCAAGGACAGTTAATTGTTATGTCTCCTACAGTTCGTCAAAGTGGTAAGTTCAATCTAAGTTTGTCTTCTCAAGTTTGGTATTGGAATAGTCAGACTTTGTTAGGAGTGGCATTCGATTCTTCCACGGGATTTAAACTATCCAACGGGGCAGTACGCTCTCCTGATGTTAGCTGGATTGCGCTCGCTCGATGGAACGCATTAACAGATAAACAAAAGCGCGGTTTTGCACCTATAGATCCCGATTTTGCGAGTCAGCGCGTTGTGGGGGTTCCCCCCATTGAAGCGACTGACGAGGGTGTGATTGAATTAATGTCCCCTATATGCGAAGCGGTATCCTTTAGGACCGACGAGCTGCTGGAGTTACAGCAAAAGATGTCAGAATACATGGCTTGTGGTGTTAGGTTAGGGTGGTTAATAAATCCTGACGACAAGCAAGTAGAAATATATCGTCAAGGACAGGATAAACAAGTGTTAGCAAGCCCGATTAGTCTATCTGGTGAAGATTTTTTGTCAGGATTAACTGTTGACTTAGCGGAAATTTTTGCGTAAGTATTCGGGGTGTTTTAATGCAAACTTGTTAATACTATGGGAGCAAAAAGGAATAATAAATGTGCAGCCTGTGCTGTGCTTGATATAGCAGAGTCAAGAGAAAAAGAATGTTGGATTGAAGGAACTTGTAATCATAAAAGATACTATTATTTGAATCGAGATAAAAAGTTAAAAAATAAGAAAAACGCTTATGCTGTTGCTACAGGTAAAATTGTTCCTCAAAAATTCAATCTTGTTCCTGATACTTATCGTGCCGAATTAGTTGTGTATGGCAAAATGCCTAATAAATTGGGATTAGTAAATGGAGGAGTTAAAGCAATTAAAGTTAATGTTTATCAGGGGAGTAATTTAGCTTTTGAATCAGATATTACTCACACTGCTGGTATGGTTCAGGTTGATTTAGAGAGTTTAATCGATCAAGTTTTAGAACAATTAAATCAGCAATTTCAAATTAAGAATTTTGGCGAGATTATTTGGAAATCACATTAAAATTTAGGTATAAAAATATGATAAAATTAATAGTTAATAGACAATAATTTTTATAGCTAAAATTTATCCTAAAGGACTACGTCCTCGAAGGAGGATACACTCCGTTATGACTGAGCAAGAACAATTAACTAAAATTCTTAATCTTTTAGAAACTAATAATTCTCGTTTGGATAAACTAGATACTGATATTAGAGCAACGAATAAAAGATTAGAAGAAGAAGCTCAAGAAACTAAAAAACAGTTTCAAAAGTGGGACGATAGGTATTTTAATCTGGTTAAAGAACAAGGACAAACTGCCAGAACTATTATTATTGCTGCTGCATCTGTAGTAGTTTTATCTCCTGTATTAGGTGCAGTAGCAGAATTAGTTAAGCACTTTTTTATGGGCTAAAGCTCAGAACGCCTAAAGTTTAGACCTCTTAAACATAACTATTTTATTGGTTAAATGTGGCAAAAATTACTTGAAGGCTCTAGTTATCCTTATTCTGAAAATATTAATTACTATTTAGACGCTCAAAGTGATTTGTACCCTGAGCCAATAACTCCTATCAAATTTGCTTTGGCTGGACAGTGTTTTCTCGATTTAGCTCTAAAACTTGAGCGAGATAGCGATCGCTGGTTGAAAAACTGGCAAAATGCTAGTTATGGCGAATCTGAATGTGTTGTGGCTCATGATTGGTGTGATTGGTTAGCCAATCGTACTCAACAGTCAGTGAGTGTAGCGTTTTTAGATAAGTATCGACTTAGCCAGAGAGAACCTAATAATTATCCTGACAATCGAGCTTCTGTAGTAGTTGAGACTGTTCTAGAAGCACCAGAAATAGAAGATCTAGATTTATTAATTGCGACAGCCTATACCGAAGAAATTCAGGCTTGGAGTAGTTTAATCTCAAGTTGTTTATCTAGAGGACAAGCTATTAGCTTTCAAGAACTGATTGCCAAGATAGATTTATCTCCTGCCAAGATTTATTTGGGAATCTTGTTGAGCGATCGCTTCAGTTTAACAGGAAATAGTGATGATTTTTATGGAGGATTTTGGGTTAGATTAGATTGAAGCCATCATCCAAACTTCACGCTCAACCCGTCAATAATTCTTACAGCAAAATCATGGAAATAGTTGATGGAAAGATTTCACCTAAATCCTTTTCTGATATAGAAATAGATGTAGAGCGATTATTATTTCGATTATTAATAATAAATCTAAAATGCTGCAATTTAATTCCGTAACAGCTAAAAATATCATTACTTTGGAGCAAGCAGTTTCTCTTGGTAATCAATTGCCTGTTTCTACTCCGTCAGATATAGAAGAGATATTTATTGAGTTTTTGGGATTAGATGTAGCAGACGGTAACGCTAGTATTGATACCATTGCTAATTACAAATCTCAAGTCAAGCTATATCTGCAATGGTGTATTGATACCAGTACTAATCCTTTATTGGCAACTAAAAAGGATATTCAAGAATATCGAGCCTATCTGGTGAAGCAAAACTATAAACCAGCCACTATTGCTCTTAAAATTAATGTGGTTCGTCGTTTTTATGATGGTGCTATTGAGCATGGGGTAGTTACTAATAATCCTGTTAAAAATATCAAAGCTCCCATCGAACGAGTTGCTCCTGCCAGTTCAGTAAGATATTTAGAATTAGAGCAGTTGAAGGCACTTTTAAAGCTCACCGAAGGCAAGTCCCAAAAGCTGAGAAGAGATCGGGTGATTATCGGACTGATGGCATTACATGGTCTGAGAACTATTGAGGTTGTCCGTCTTAATTTTGGGGATATTAGAGAGCAGGGAGAAAGAAAATTTATTACTGTATCCGCCAAGCGATCGCAAAGAGTATTGAAGCTGAGATCTGATTTTTCTCAATGGTTACTGGATTATTTGGCAACCAAGAAAGTTTTAGCTAATAAGACTCCGATTATTACTAGCTTATCAGGGAATAATTTGGGTCAAAGACTGACTCGCAATGGGTTAAGAAGAATTGTTAATGGTTATCTCGAACGAGCAGGGTTAAGGGATTGCAGCACTGATGGGATTAAACTAAGCAATCACGCTTTAAGACATACTTTTGCCACTCAGGTTTATGCTTCTACTAAAGATCTGAGATTGGTTCAAGAAGCACTAGGTCATGCCAACCCTCAAACTACTGCGAAATATGCTCATGTGGTAGATGGAGTTTCTGCTGCCGACTGTATTGAGTTTTGATTAAACCGCGAAGCGGTTAGCTATTAGCTTTTAGCCGTTAGCTATTAGCTAATTAATTAGTAGATTTAAACTACTAATTAATTCAAACTCTTCAAAATGAAGAGATAGAATAGGAGAGACTGTCTAAGGATTTTACGTCCGTAGTTTATAAGCCCAGTGGGACTTAAACCCAAAAAGCTAATGGCTAATAGCTTTGTTAAATTCAAGGGAGTTATTTATCGTAGATGGTTAGTGCTTCATTAGCATTGTAAACAAAACTACCTTTTTTTAATTGGAATATTTGTTTTAAATCAGTAACATCATCAGTATTACCCAGATAAATCAAGCCAGCAATCCCTGTCTGTTCAAAAATATAGTTAATGGCAGATTTGTAGCTTTCTCTTGATGTCTCCTGCTGTCCGCGATCTAATTCGGAAACAATAGTAGCTTTAAATTTATTTTGTTTGCAGTAACTTTCTACCTTTCGCCTTACCTGTCTTTCCTGCTCTTGAGTGGTACAACGTAAATATACTATAACCTTTTGTTTTTTTAAAGACCGATAAACATTACTATTTTGTTTAAACTCCTGAATTTCTTCTTCGCTAAAAACTCGTTTGGCATTAGGATTACTTTGGATACAGTTTATATGTCCTTCAGCTACTAATTTATTAATTGCTGACTCTGAAAGATCTAAAAGATTCATTACGGCTCGTAGGTATATTCCTGCCATAGCTCTTTTCCCATTATAATATCCTCAACAAAACCTAATTTTATTATAATTTGAGATTTGTTTGTATGTCTATAATTTAATTGCTAAGTATCTACTTTTTCTAGTAAATAAAGTAAAACTTACAAGTTGCTACGTGATTTTTCTTAATTTTAAACTCTAGTTTTTTACTTATTAAAATCACTTAAGTAATAAGTAATTAACGCTTTAGCATATAATTCTTAGCTAAATAAATCTTTTTTAATATTAATATCAATACAACACTGCTGTTTGACTCTAACTTCCTTGTTGAATGGGATCATCCTTCGGTGGATGTCTTCCTACATCTCGATCAGCAGCACGAATATGAATAACTCTTTCCCGATTCATTGCCAGTGCTTCAACCGTAGCACGTCCAGTTGCAGTTAAACCAACGATATACAGTTGATCGACAGACCAGATGAAATGATCGTACCAGCGATCGCATCTGGGATTAAACAAAGGTGTTTTTATTTCTAATTGAGGATCTATACCAATGAGATTGTTAGACTTTCTGCGATTACAGTGAAAACAGGCTAGTGCTAAATTCTCTAAACTATCTACTCCACCTTGCGCCAGAGGTATTACATGGTCAATTGTAAAACGTACATATTGCCACTGTTCCGAAGCATGGCAGTACTCGCACAGATAATTAGCCCTTTGTCGTATTTGCGCTTGAATAATTTCCGAAATTTTACTTCGAGGCAACTGTTATGACTCCTGTTGAGTTTGAGCCAAGAATAAATTCCGAATAGTTCGATTCACAAAACTTAAATAATCGTCAATTTCTTCGTAGCTATTCAATTCTTGTTCTTCTTCTTGACTTAAAGAAGTTTCTTTTTGCTTTAAAAGTAGTTCTTCAATTCGCTCCTGTATTGTGCCAGTAGCACAAAAAATAGGTACACCTTCCTCTAACTCAATCCGAACTGCCCCTTCCAATGGAAGGGTAGCAGGTAAGCTGTTAAGTTTTGGTAATAAGGGAGAAATCATAATAAATAAAGACAAATATTACTCGACAATGGTTCGGACATTTTTCGCTTAAAGCTCTGAAAGCTTGATTTATCGTTGTTCATTTGAATCTCAAACAAGGCTATAACCCTTGTTTTTCGTAACCGATTAAATTTTGTCCGAACTATTGACTCGACATGAATAACTTCTTGTTCCACAATAGCTTGAATTTGAGGTTTGAGCGCACCACCAAGCGGATCTCTTCGCGATCGTCAACTCTGCTCAAAAGTCAATTTCAAACTCTTCATTACTTTCCTGATTCTGAAGAGGACACGGGGTCTGGGGAAACCCCAGACCCGTGAGATGTCCGTTCGGCTCTGGCTTTTTAATTTCTTTATTTACCTGTAGCTCTTGTTTACCAAAGGTTTTATCCAGCATTTGTTGCACCTTATTTGGTACGTAATTTCGTAAATTAGTTTGACTCCAACTCACGTTAAGTTCGGAAGCTAGGGTAATTTCTTCATTTTGGTTGGCTTGGTTGATTGCAACCAGATCTCGTTCTGGATCGTAAGTAACTCGGTTTTGAATTAATTGGGGAAAACTACACTGATGTAGTTTACATCCTTTGACTTTAAAGTCCTGTAGTTTATAGCTGATACCTTTGACCTTTCCCGACTCAATTCTCAATTTGGGGTCAATTTTTAATTGCTGTAATCGAGCTAGAAACACAGTCAGACTTGGACAGTCGTGACTAGCTAAGTCTATTCCTGACTGAATTTTGAGCGTGTAAGGTGCAGTTGGGTTTTTGGTACTTTTTCTACCTTTACACTCTTCAATTTCTCGCATTATCCTCTGCACCTGTCCTGTAGTTGCAGCTTTATAGTGGCGTTGGTCTGATGATGGTACTAAAGTCAGACTATGCTCTTGTTCCTGCTCTCTTAAAATCTTTTCTAATTTCATTTTGTCGTAACTGTCATGAACCCGTTTTCCTTCATGATTGACCATATTAATCAAGATGTGAAAATGATCGTGAGAATGGATGCGATCGTGTTCAGGGTCGTAGCGATCGTGTTTAACTACTAAGTACTGATTATCGCCGTAGCCTAAATTATTAATTACAGCCTGAGCAATTTCATCAATAGTCTCAGGATCTAAACTTTTATCGTCAGGAGCAAATCCAATCGAAATGTGTTTAACAGGCTTTTTGGTTGTAGGTCTTAGCTCCGCACAGGCATTGAGTTCCCAGATCATAGTATTTCTGTTAGTCCCAGCTAGATTGGTACTGATAATCTCTGGAGTCTTACTGGGGTCTAAAAGATAATTTACTAATCCCCGAAAGCTACTACCTGTAATGATTTTGCCAATCACTGTTTTTCTCTTCCAATCAACAATAGTCTGATCTGGTTTAGCTCTTTAACAGTTTTATCTGTGTAGGCTTTGATAGCACTTAATTCTTCTGGTAGGGGAGAGCTTCCCGATAACATACCGCCTACTAACCGCTCTGTATTAAAGGCTTTGGCTATTTGATTAATATTGTTGCCAATGCGTTGTAACTCTCTGCCAATTTCCCCCATGACTCGATAAGTCTGCCAACTAACTTTAAAGATGTGTTTTTTCTCTACAGGCTTATCTAAAACACATCTAGTAATGTACTCAGTTCGAGAAAGATTTAGTAGCTTGGCTTGACGGTCTATCTCAATAAGATCGCTGGGGTAAAGTTTTATTAGTACTCCTTTTGATTTATATTCACCTTTATCGTTAGGGTAGTGAGTCAAAACCTTAAACCTGTGGAAGTAAAAACTTTATTTTGGCTGTGTCTAAACCAGTTTGGTGCAATTTAGATCACAGTTGAATTATTTCTGTGCAACTTTAGTCACAAACCAATAATTTTTGAGATTTTTTACCCTTGTCTAAAATTCAGTTAATTTGAGCTAAAATTATCTGGCAAGCTGCAAGAACGATTGTTTCAGTACTATAGTACTAAGAGTATATATTTTTGCACTGCTTGCTCTCCAAGTTTTCTCCATCCCAATCAGACTCTTAATTTTAGCCGTGTACGCTTCAATCAGATGGTTGAATAAAAACTCAGGCTACGATTTCTAGTAGAAGAAATCAAAAATTGAGGTTCAGACTGCTAAAAAAAGGTAAAAATGAAGTTCAGACCTTTGAAAAATCGAGCTTAAATTTTTGTCTTATTTAACCTATATTAGATGGTTATTCCTATTAAGTAAAAACTCAGATTATAATTTTCAGCAAAAAACTTCCAAAAATGAGATTCAGAGTCTTAAAAAATCGACTCAGAGTTTATTTTTTTCCCTGTTTTTGCTTTCTGAGAAAATTCGCCTAGTTCGAGATTATTTCATGAACTTACTCACTCCGAATTGAGTTTGGAATTAAATAGCATTTGATGGTCGTGTTGAAGTTTAAACTAAAAAAATCCACCACGATAGTTGTGGTATATACTAGTCGAGTCGATATGTTAGACCAATCTACTTGAAGGAACAAGTATTATTGATATCGATAACCCAGCAGTTATCGAGTAGGATAGGAGAGATCGCATTTCTGACCAGCGACCAGGACAAGCCACCTAAACCGCATCCAGGTCAAGTCAGGACAAAGGTGCAATCTGGTTTCAGATTTGCAAGTTCAGCCAGAGTCCGAGCCGAATTCGTGATTAAAGTCAAGCTAGAGCGATCGCGCCAATGATGCTTGGTAGGAAAGGACAAAATGTGAACATTACCCATACTCAATAAATAGTGAACCTGATTTCCAGACTCAGTTAGCTTTTGCCCCAGTATTTTTGGTAGTTGAGGATGCACTAGAGTAAATGCCTTAGCCATACCTGCTCTCATTACCGCATCGCCATTGGTTTTAATGATGCCATTAGTGGTAATGCACAAAGCTAATTGTTTTGTTTGAGGCTGTTGCGACCAGGAATCTCGCTCAAAAATGTTTCCAGTAATTTCCAGCATAAATAAATATCTGATTATTATTTACTTGTGCTCGCTAGAGCTATTGAAAACAAAAAAACAATACCCAATTTGGGTATTGTTTTAACTGGAGACAGATTACCCAAGTGGATATCTGTCCTCTATATTTACCTAGCAATTTGCTTGTTCCAGTAATGAAATTTTCTGGAACACTGTTTTTGCTTGGTACGTAACTCTTGTTCGTTTTGAACTAAGCGCCATTGCTGAGTCTGATGGTCGTAAATCTCGACTAGGTTAAACGCAGCTTGCATGATTTGCTCGCGATTCCAACCAGTATAATACTGTTGGTAAGAATGTCTGGTTGCTTTGGCGTCAACAATTTGACCAGCACGTTTGAACTTATCTATTTCGCTATTGATAATAGTGAAAACAAGTTGTTCTATTGTCAACGGTTTAGGCTGTTTGACTTGTTCGGGTACGTAACTAGCTACAGATTGAACAGGTGCATAGGCTTGAGTCTGAACAGGTGCATAAGCAGTAGTATAAGTCATGGTTTTTAACCTTATTGATTTAATTAAATTCACTAACCCAGGCTCGACCGAGCCAAAATTAGGCAGACTTTTAATTTGAGTCTGCCTTTGACTAACTTAAATCAGGTTATGTCTTGACTGACCCCTAATGGGTCATGTCTTTTTCTTTAACTTCTGCCTGCACTCAGAAGAAGTTAATCGACCATAGATTCTCCAACGCCAATTTTGGATTTTAAAGTTTAATTATAAAAATGTATAAATGTATTCCAACAATTAAATGTCGGTCGATTTATAGAGATGGCGTAGTTTACACAATTTCTAGTACCGCCTTGTTTTTGATTCAATAGAGCCATTAATTGATTGCTATGATCGACAATCCACTGATTTCGTAGTTGCATTGCTTGAGTAGTATAATTTCCGTCAGAGACAATTTCAATATAACTAGCTCTGTTTAGTAGTTCTAGATATTTAACTTGACTAGCTTGAGTCCATCGCGATTCCTGACCGCGAAAAGGAATAGCTGCCACTAGCTGAAGGCATCGATTAATAGCGCATTCAGCCACAGCCGTGTCCCATCCTAAAGCCATTCCTGAGATCACCGTATCGGGACGATATTGACTAATAATAAAATTAGCAGTGTCTAATAAAGCTTGATAGGTGCGTTCAGAATAAGTACCTGGTAGAGAATTAGGTCTATGACCAGTAAATCCTAATATCATTTTGATCTATTCATTAGTAGACTTCACTCTACCCAAGCTCGACCGAGCAACTTAGACGCTATTTTTATATTTAACTAAAGTTCTTACTGTTGTACCAGACCGCAGCGTTCCACAATATTTGTGTATGGCAATAAATATTGTCTTTGTTAAGGGCATTGTGATAAGTATTGACACAAAAACACACTAAAGTATGTACTTTATCTAATTCCCTACATAAATTTAAAAATCTATAAAGATACATCCTTTCCCAGTCCATTAAATTATCTTGAGAATTTTCATTCTGAATTAATTTCCAAAGCCATTGTTTATAAAAATATAAACATTCTTCTAAACTATTAACTCGCCAGACACAATTATTGGTATTTTTGTGAGAATAGGGATTGCCTAAACCCAAATCCAAAGGATTAAAATAATCTGAATTGCGACTGGAATTACGTCCACAATAAACTGTTCCTGCGCTCAACGTGTTTGCACGATTTAACGTAACAATGTTAACTATACGAGATTCTAATTCTGCCTTTTTAGCCGAAATAAGAGGATTACTCATGATTTAAATAAAACCGATATCGAATCAAACTTCACCTACATCAACCCGACAGGGTTAATTGTTTAGTAAGGATTCAGGTTCTAAAGTTCTATATTCTGGTTTTTGACAAGACTATTTCGTTCTATTTGTGGC
The DNA here is from genome assembly GCA_002368355.1 of Chondrocystis sp. NIES-4102. Classification (NCBI taxonomy): domain Bacteria; kingdom Bacillati; phylum Cyanobacteriota; class Cyanophyceae; order Chroococcales; family Chroococcaceae; genus Chondrocystis; species Chondrocystis sp. NIES-4102. The sequence continues at coordinate 47,481 of AP018282.1, forward strand.
GTTCTCGACTCTATTTCCTGACTTAACTGAGCTTTAATATCTACTGTAAATATTAGAAATCATTGATTCACTTTTTCAGCGATCGCCAGCTAGTAGTGCAAATTAAATCCTCAAATGTTCGGGTTAAAATTAAATTGCCAACCCTTAAATAAAAATTAAGATTATGTCCACTATTCCTCTTCCTCCTACCCCTCCTAAACCTTTATTTGATCTGAAAAAGCGTTTAGAAGTCTATCAGCAAATGCAGTCCGATTTGGAACAGCAGGTTGCATATCAGCAAAAAGCGATCGCTTTTCATAGTGAATCTTTAGAATTATTAAAAAAGGAGGCAGAAAATACTCAAAACGAGCTAAATTCTTGTCAAAATATTATTGAATCTTTAACTAGCAATGTTAGTTCTCAACCTCAGACAGATAGTAATGGACATCAAGCGGTTGTAGTTGACGCAGAAATTGAACCAGAACTAGAAACCGAACCCACTAAGACTAAGACCAAATCTCTTTCTAAAGCTAAAGTCAAAACACCTGTTAAAACCAACAAATCTTCTACCACTAAATCTAAAGCAGAAGCTAAACAAACAACTAAAAAAGTCAAAGTTAAGCCTGCAAGCACCTTACCTCCTTCTAAAGTGCTTGAGCAGTATGAAAGCATTACTGATATGGTATTAGATTTTATTATTGAGAAAGAAGGAGTAATAGAAGTATCGGATGTAATTAAATACGCTTATCCTGATGGTCTAGAGCCTGATCAACGTAAAAAAGCTGCTAGTTCCTTTAGTAGCGTTTTAGGTCTTCAGACTAAAAAAGGTAAATTAGAACGTACTGTTCCTGGGAAATATCTTTGGAACAAAAAATAAAATCGTAAGATTTAAAACTACTGACCCAAGTTGGCAGGTACAAAGGAAATGAAAAAAAAAGTAAGCAGGAAAAAATCAAACAGTAGAACAAATGTTCTTTCTACTAGTTTACGTTTAAAGTTAGAAACAGGACTGATTGACAATTCGATCTATCGTATGTTCAGCTGCACAGTAAGCAGATTTTGGTGAATAGTAACCTTCTGGGCTGAAAGTAATTCTATCCTTAAAAAAGATGGCATACTGATGCAGCCTATTTGGATAGTAGAAGAGGATAACAATATATCCCTTATAGTTTTCTACGTTGCTAATCGTTAATTCCATAGATCGTTTCCCATGACCAACGGTCTACTATTATAACCAGATTTGGCTGGTTGAAGATTTGAGCGCAGTTGTGTTTTATCCGCGGTAAATATACTACACTAATAGCAAAATTCCTGAAACAATTCTAATAATTTGTTGCTTTAGCCTTCTAAAGCTATGTTTTTCATAACTTCACCCTGTACAAAGTAGAAGTTATCTTTCGATTCTGCATCCTGGTAATTTTGCGCTTTACCTTTCTTGAGTTGAGCAACTTTCCACTGCCAGCCGTTAAAACGGACTGGCTAATTCTCACTCACACCTATTTAGGTTTTAGCTAATCTTGACATAGTAGTAAATTGTGCGGTAAGTAATGCCTGAACCGTTAAAACTCGACCAGCGGTAGGAACATTCTCCAGCTTTATACTTGCTCGAACTCTGACTCCAACGATCCCAGAGCCAAAGTAAGCCAGCATCCCAATCTTTAAGAGCCATACCCACTCGAATCCAGTCATCGTAAATGTCTGCATAGATGGGATTAATTAAATCAACCAGTTCCTCTACCGTTTGATGTTGATAAACTTTGGTTTGAGGAAGTTTAAACCTAAGTTTTGGTTTTAAAATATTTAACCATAGACTAGATATTGTGGGAATTTCGAGCTGGTCTGGTGCAATTATCCAACGATATTTACCCGTTATAGGATGAACCGATGGAGGCAGGGTAACAAGTAAATTTTTACCCCTTACTTCTAAGCCATTATTGAGTTTAAAGCTGGTTATGGGCTGGTCTACATAATATAGAAACTGTCTACGTCCTGGACGACCAGAACTATAACTAACGGTAGTGGGAAAACCCATTGCCTTAACTTGATTTAAAGCCTCAATTGAGTCACAATCAAGGGCAATCAAATAGCGATCGCTCTGTTGTTGTCCGCATAATAAACTATAGCCATTGGGGACAGCTGTATAAAATCCTTGGTTTCCTCTTACCCAGATTTTTCCCTCTTGAGATAAGGAACGAAATAGGATTTGGGGTGAATAGTAATTCTGCTGCCACCTTTTACCCAAGGGTTTTTTATCGATGCAAGGGACTAATTTCCAATAATTTGGCAGTCTAAATAAACTTTGAATTATTTGATTTAATCGCTCTGGCGAGCGATAGAAGTTGCTTCTATAATCCGTCTCTATAGGAGCTTGTCGTTCTTGAGTAAAACTAGACATAATACTAGGGTTGGTTAATTGTCTGGTTTTCTCAAGCGTAAGCTTTTAGAATTACAATTTAAATATTTCGTGTGGCAATTTGCTTCTGCTACCTTTGCCTTGACTAGTTTCAGGTTTTTCTAATATTTGCCATACCAGTTTGATTGCTGGCTTAGGTTTGGATTGAAGTTCAATAATTTCACTACTGGGTTTAGTTGGAATTGGTGGATTTAGAGCTAGTTCTATTAATTCCTCAATTCCAGATAGTTTCATCCCTGCTAAATAGCCAATTCCTCTAGCCAAATGTAGTTCAAATTGTCGTTTTATTGAATCAGAATCTAGAAGTAAATTATGATTATGGCAGTACTGTTTAAGCGCGATAGGAATAAGCGAACCAGTGTCGCCAATAAATGTTTCCCAAGTGATTTCTAAATGGGAATCAAACACTAGGGGAACTGGAGAAGGAATCGAGTCTTGACTCAAGCTATAGCAAAATCCCCAACGACAAATAGTGGCATAGGTAGGAATTTTTGTTTTAGTTTTAATGTTGATAATTTGGTATCGAGTTTTTTCGCTAAATCTGAGGCGTTTGACAATTGGTTTCATTGGAGAGAGATAAAATTTTTCAACGCCAAAAGCGTTAGCTTATTGATTTGGGCTTTCTGTGTGTTATCGATCACGGATAATTATTATTTGAAAAGAGATATTAGAAATAATATTGATTCAAGTTGCTTTATCATGCCTAATTCAGTTCCTTCTAAAACTAAGAACAATCTAGTTCGTTTTGAACTTAAATGTAAGTCTGATAACAGTTCGGAACAACTATTGACTGAATACCTAAACCGACACAGTATTGTTTCCCCCCAAGCACGAATAGGCAAAGCAGTCGAATCGTTCTATTTGCCATTATCTGTATCGCCTGACCACGAACACTTTCGTTCTATAGTTCTTGAGTCTTTAGTTTCCCTTCAAGCTCAAATAGATTTGATTGAAAACCTTACTGGAATTAGCGTTAAGCATTCTGGATTGGAAGTGTCTGAGCCGATAATGATTTATCCTCCTGATTCAATCCCTCCATTGGAGACTACAAAAACTCGACCTCATAAGCTAGCTGTTCGAGGTGAAGAAAGTAACACTACTGTCAAATCAAATGTTACGGTAACACCGATTAAGCCCGACCCCGTTTTATCTCCGTTAAAAGAGTTAGAAGCCAAAATTATGGGGTTACTTCAAGAATTAGCTAATGGCGAGGATGGACTAGAAATAATTCGCATTCTCAATGAACTTCAGCCTGAAAACGAGGAAGACTGGTCGGATGAAATGTGGGAAATTTATGACCGCGCTAGAGAACAAGTTTCAGAAGCCAATTATCAAGTAACATTTAATATCGAAGACTAGCCATGAGCAATCAAACTATTATTTCAACACCTCAATCAACGCCAACCTCTAGTAAAACTCAAATTCCCACTTTGACTTTGGTCATAGACCCTGGAACTAGTTGCACTAAAAGTATCTATGCTAAAGGTAGAAGAGGTAAGCCTAAATTTCTTGTCTCTAGTCCAGTAATTTGTCCAACTTCAGTCGAACCTAATTCTGAGACAACTTATATCAAATTGCCAGAAGAAGAACAGTATTATTTAGTGGGTTATTCTGCCGTTCAAGCTAAAGTTAAAAGTAGCGTGCGTCAGCTAAAATCTGAATCAATAATTCCTAAAGTCTTAGGAGTTTTTGGACAAATTGCACAAGAGGAATCATTACCTAAGCAATTTCAATTAAAAATGACATTATTATTACCGATGTCAGAAATGATTGAGCGAGATTTTGTTGAGTCTGAATTAACTCAAGCTTTAAGTAACTTTAATTACAGCGGTATCGATTATCAAGTAATACCAACTTCAATTCGTTTTCGTCCAGAAGGAAGAGGAATTTATACTTACTTGTCTCGTTTGACTAGTCTAGAAGAGATTAATAATCAAACACTAGTCTATTTGATGTTTGGTTATCGTAATACTAGCCTTTTACTGCTCGAAAATGGTCGGTTTAATCGCGTTAACTCCCACTCTACTGACTTGGGATTCTATAACTATTTAGACTTAGTAGCTCAATACAGTAGTGGTTTGTATCGTGATGACATTCAAAAAGCAATTATTACTGAAGCTATTTATGGCGTGGAAGGTAATTGTCAGCAAACAATCAAAGGTTTTACTAGTCGCATTAGAATTGAGGACTTAATTCGTAGTACCAGTAAAAAACATCAAGAACGGGAACGAACTGTTATTGTTACCGCGATTAAACGCGCAGATGAAGAATACTGGGGGTTGTTAAGTAGATGGTTGTCAGAAAAGCTACCCCCATTAGGACAATTAGATCGGGTAATTTATTGTGGGGGTTCGACTCCTTTTATTGAAACTCTTATTAATGACTATTTTAAGAACTGGCAGGGTAAATTATTTAATACTAATAAAATGAGCATCGAGTTACTAGAAAAGTTAGATCTGTCCTATACATCTAAAAATAAGTTTATTGAGCAGTATTTACCAGTTCGTTTGGCTGATGCTTGGGGTGAGTTTGTAGAATTGGCTAATCTTAAACTCTGATCTCGTATTTTAGTTCGATATAAGAACAGTCAAATCTAAGAGATATTCGTCTTGGGTTGCAGTTAATCTATGACATATAACAATTTGATTTTAATCTTATGTCTAAGGAAAACGCTGCTATTACGGCTAAAACAGAACTTAAAAGAGTTATTAAAGCAGGTAAAACTGAATGTGCTACTCTTGCTACTATAATCAATCAAATTATCGATCAAGCTCTTTGGGAATATCTCGATCTCCCTGGAGATTCCGCAGCAGACAAACTTCACAATTTAATTTGTTTGCCCTTCGATCAAGGAGGACTAAATAGTCAGATCCATGAAATCGATGCTTTGTTGACCATTTCAGCCTCTACTCAAAGAAAATTTCGTACTATCGTTTATGCAGCCAAACAGGGCTACCGTAGCGATTTAAAAGCCAAGGAAGAGGATAAAGTAAAAGTTGAGTTTTCTGGCACTCAAAATTCTCAACCCAAAGCTAAATCCAAAGCCAAAAAACCTAGTTCTAGTCAACTCACAAGCGACCGCGCTGCTAGTCGCGCTGCCGAAGCTGTACCTGAAATCAATGATTTACTTGAACAAGGTCTGGTAGCTAAAAATGTCGCAGCTAAAGTGGGTCAGAAATTAGAAAATCCAGATGAACCTACCCCTAAAGATCGAGAGATCATTAGTAACCGTAAACAGATCAGCAAACAACTTAAGAAGATTATTCCCGACCCCTTACCCGAAAACCCCCAGGAATTAAATCGGATTAGAAAGCAAGTCAAACAGGTAATCGAACAAACTACAGGACTCAAAAGTAGTGTTAGAATTTCCTTTAATCCAGACCCTCAAGTTACAGCCAAGGGAATTGTTAAAGCTATTGAAGATATTGATTATCTACAACAGTTAATTGTGTCGCTAGAATTGGAAATTGAGGAACTGCAATCTCAAGCTAAGTCGAAATCTAAACCTCAATCTAATCTTAAGCAAGATGAAGTTCCAGTTCTTATTGCTGTTTAGATGGCGATAATAGTAATCAAAATTAATAGACCTCTAACTAGAGGAGGTTTATCAATTAAAGGAGAATAAGCTAAAGATAGTAATCCCAGACTAGTTGCCGAAAAGAGTAACATTTGTTTATTATTACTCCAAATCAACAATACTAAACTTAGTAAAGACAATAGTCCTAATACTATACATAAAAACCAGTCAAATATTGTTACTGGATTATATTTTATATTTTTCACTGTAAAATACTTTTATAGTAATACTTACAATCTTACTCGTAATTTCACTCATTATTGTTTAATTGCGAATAAGATTGTTTAGTTTTAATTAAAGATATTTTTTACTTAATACTTAATCTAGTATCTCGTTCTATTAATCTTGCCCAACCTAGGAAATTTCCCCTTTCGAGATACTTGACGATCGCTGTTTTGTCTATCGTTCTAGTGACTTTTTCTCGAATAAACTCTTGAGGAATCAGATCTAAATCTTCTACCTCATCGTAATCAATCTCAATTGGTTGTATGCCACCTTTTGTAACTATGCTCAATTTATGTCTTGGAGTCTCTAATTTAGTAACTTGATTGAGATTAAGCCGAAACTTGATTAGTTCTGTCAGCCTTTTAGCTAAATTAGTTCGAGACTTCTTTAAAGCTTGCAGTTCGGCTATACGAGCATCAATTTCATTTGTATCTCCCAAAAATTTGATGTAGTCAATCAAACGGTCTACTCTTTGTCCGTGTTTGGTGATAGATTCTCCTTGTCTACGGAGAACGATACGATCAATTAACTGCTCGCTTTTTTCTAATTCTGGCTCTGATTGTTCAATTACAGCATTTAGTTGCTCCAGATCAGAGTCTGATGATAAGTGAAATAACTCAATTTTCATATGGCTTTATCCGTTATTTAATTGCAGACTAATGCCGTCGCCAGACGTATCTAAACGTGAGTTCGATGAGGCTCAAATTAGTATTAAACTGCCTTGTCAAGTGAAGCCAAGATAAAACTTTTTTAAAAAAGTGAAGCAGTGATAAACCGTGCCTTTTTAACTAAGAACACATAGTAGTCATTGAAAATACAGAAGTGCATAATGGTGACATAAGACGACACAGAGATTACTGGATTTATCACAATGGCTAATATTCTAATTTTTCATAGCGATACAATTATGGTTCAAGGTTTAGCAACTTTTCTCACTAGCACTACTAGTCATCAAATTCGTATTGTTAACCACTACCTTAAATGTCTCGACTCTGCTAATTTCTTCGCTCAATTAGGAGAAGTTTTTGTAATTATTGCAGAGGGCAAATTATTAGATTTAAATCAATGTCAGCAATTAAACAATTTCAATCAGAGTAGACTCATTCTCTGCGATCGCCCTGCCGATTTTGACTCGCTAATCTTGGCTCTTAATTGTAATAGTTCTTATATTGGGCTAGAACATAACGATCCTGAAAATTTGATTCTAGCTATTAGTTGTGCCTTAATAGGAAGTGTTTTCATCTGCCCCCAGGCAAAGCAAAAGCTTAATTACTGTGTCTTTGAACCTAATTTTAAACAGCGTCAGGCAGTAGCTCAACTAGAAGAAATAGACCAAAAAATCTTAGTCTTAGCATCTCAAGGTTATAGCCATACTAAAATTGCTTCAATTGTAAATTACAGCCCTCTTAATGTCGGTTATCGTCTACGAACTATTGTTCAAAAATTAAATCTACAAACTAAACAAGAGGCAATTTCTCTGGCTATCAACCTGGGACTAGTCCGTAGTTTTAATCAACAGCAAACTTCACAGGCTGCCTAATTTTAGTTTTAGCAAACATTTTAATAATCACAATTTCAATTAATAACTATAACTAATATTTGCAAATCATGGTTAAAAACAATCAAACTAACGATAAAGTTCAAAATATTGAAAAAACTATTCATTTTATTGACGGCAATCGAGGTAATATCGGTAAGAGTTTTTTCTCCTCGTTGATGTGTCACCTCTATGTTTCCAACCAACAAGGGTTTACTTTATTTGATACCGACCGTCACAAAAAAGATGTTTCGCTCATGTATGGTGGTATTACCGACGTACACTTTGATGGGTGCAATGAAATTATGGCTAATTATACTAATGAAGCCACTAAAGTAGATCGTATCTATGAAGAGGCTCTCAAACAAGATGTAATTGTCAATATGCCCTCAGATAGTCATAAAGAGCTTTTCTTTTGGTTACAGCAAAATGGATTGGATAATCCTCAGTTTTTGCAAGAAGAGAAAATTAAAATTATCATCTGGTATCTCTCAAACGGAGATCGTACCAGCTTAGAATTATTAAAACAGTCAATACCTAAAGCTTCAGCCTTTACTACTATTTTGGTACGCAACTTCGGAATCGATCATGAGTGGAATGTGGAGAAGGCTGATTTTGTGGAATTTCTCAATAGTATTCCCAAGCTAGATTTGAACGTTATGCCAAGAGGTGAAAGGGAAGCTACTTTTAAGCTAGGGAAAGCTTACAACACTTATAGTGGTAATAAACTTTCCCTCAATCGTCTGACCAAGTATTTGCAAACACAGTGTAGCGAGATTGTAAGCCTATTTCCCTTAACTACAACTTCTCAAGCTGCTTAAAAACATGGTTACTTCTGATTCTGATTCAAAGCAGCAAAATTCTGTTCCTACGCCAATACAACAGTCTGGTCTTCACGGACATCTTCCCCTATCGATTGTCGAGCAGTTAGCTCAAATGGTGAACAAAGAAGAAGTTATATCCTTGCTTGAGTTTAAAGAACAGCAACAGCTAGATAAAAACGATCCTCTTTGGGCATTTTTACTGGAATTTAAGACTATTGAGAATTCAGTTAACAAACAAGAAGAGATTCTCAAGCTTTTAATTGCTGGTTTTGAAGCAAAATTCAAACAACAAATTGAGGAAAATCAACAACGGATTGATGCTAGTTTTCGTATTTACTCTCAAGACCTGATCAATCAATATCAAACTTTAACCAAAAACCTAGAGGTAACAGAAGCTGCCAGCATTAATCTGACTCAAGCAAAGATTTCTAGTAGTGTGGCTAAGATGGTCAAACACGCTGCCCATGAAAAGGCGGTGCATGACTGGGTTGCCATGAGCCGTTTGGGAATTTACATCCTAATTCCCATGATTATTACTACTGCTGGGGGTTGGTTTGCTCGCAGTTATTTCGACTATCGCTATAGCAATTCTGGTTTAAGTAATCAAGATACTGCCCTGCTTCATTGGTCTAAATCTGATGAAGGCAAATTAGCTCAAAACTTAATTGAATGGAATTCACGGGGATTGACATATAAAGGCAAAACTAGAATTTGCGAACAAGAAGCAGCCAATTTAAATGTCACCCTCAAGTTAGAGGGTAAGTCCGTAAATCAGGGATGGTGCGTGCTGTGGATGTTACCCCCTGAGCAAAGATGACTTTCCATCATTAACTATCAATTTAAAATTTCCGTTTAATAATATGAATTTTTTAAAATCTTCATTGAGGTTAGGACTAGCCCTAATCTCAATCTACAGTAGCACTGCCGTAAAATCAATCCAAGCCGCTGAAATTCCTACTCAAACCTACGACATGATCAATGGAGACAACTCTTGGGCAGGTACGCTAGAAGCTCCTAATTTTAGTGCCATTACTCTTATAAGTCTTGGTAGTTTTTCCGAATCTGGTTTTATTCCTGATGACTATGATGACTATGTTGGTTATAGCTTGGGTCGTCAATGGCAGCCTGGAGATGCAGTTATCGATGTCCTCAAGCTAGGAGATCTCGATGAAGCTTTGGGAATAGGTAGAATGCGCTTGGGTGAAATTGTCACTAAATCGGGTCATCAATTTCATGAAGTAACTCTCGATCGCTTAGGATTTATTGAAGAGCAAACAGTAGCTAGTTTCATTCAAGCAAACCCTCAACTTAAGTCAGAATCCATTGAGAATGTTCCTCCCCTAGCAGATCTCGTGACCTTAATCTATGGCGATCGCGCTAAAATAATTCTAAATTTGCCCGTACAGATATTAATTGATGTCCCCCATCAGTCACAATTTAACCCAATTAGCCTCAACAAAAGTCTAAAAACTTCGAGCAATAAGACTTTCAACCTTTCCCAGAGCGAAACCCAATCTCCACGGACATCTCAAGCATTTGAGCAAAGCTCAAATGACGTGTCCTCTAAAATTGAGATTTCTGAGGTTGAGATGGGAGAATTGGACTTAAGCCAATACACTCTAGATGACGTATCTGGTATGGAGGATAGTTTTGTAGAAGATTTTGAAGGCTGGAAAAATGAATATGCAGGTGAAGTTGAAGGGCTTGCTGATATTTCCCTAGACAACTTTCCCAATCCTGTAGCTACGACTCTGGCATTTGTTTCCCGTGTCGATACTATTTGGAGTGATGCACATGGAGAAATTAAATCAGGACAAAGTGTGGCTGGGAGCAATATTGCTGGTTATGCTGTCCCCTGTCAAACTCAATGCGCTCATATTGAATTAGATGACTTGGAAAACTCTGGTCGCGACATTCGTTGGATATCAGAAGGCCGTAGATGGATGCTTGGCAACGATCCTAATAATGCCAATATCTGTCCTGAAGCCCCTTGGGGTGTAGATGGAGGAGAAGGAATATTAGGTGAAGTTAACTGCGGTAAAGAACCTACTGGTCGCAATCCTTTTGGACCCACATTTAAAGTCGCCCTGTGGAATGTAGATGAAACTACAGATACGGCAGAAACTTCTATCTTCTTTCGCATCTGTATTCGATTTCCAGTAGACTTAGGTTGTACTCCATATTTTATTGGACCAATTCCTTGGCTACCTGCTAATCGTGAAGACTGGATAATTCTTGGTCCAGGATTTTAAAAGTTTATTTTTATCTAGGATTTGAGGGGTTCAGATAAAATATTAGTATCAATTAAATATTTACTCACAAAATTATCTCTCGCCCTATTCCTTTATCTCTAATATCTCCCCAGATCTCTTGAGGATCTATTTCAATCTCCTCTTGTTTCATTAGCTCTCGCAACTTTTCAACTTTTTGCCAAAAATCAGCTTTATTAGTAAAGACTTGCCGACGTTGGACTTCATTTTCAATGGCACTAATGAGAAAATCATGAAGCAATTCATCCTTACCAGCTATTTCTTCTGCTTGTTGCAGTAATTTAGAAGAAAGTTTCAGAGATATAGTGCGATCGCCCATGATTTTTTTTGATAACAATACTATAAGATTAACGTAATTGAACGATTATCAGAGGTAAGACACAGCCGAAATGCAGAATGAAAGTATTATTACCTATTGACCAAAGGTTTAAAATCAATTGTCATTCCTATAGCACGAAGTACAGAAGTTAATGTTTCAAGAGTAGGATTTCCCTCCTCACTCAATATTCGATATAGATGCTGGCGCGAAATCTTAGCTTCATTTGCTACTGTTTGCATCGCACCAGTCGCATCAACTACATTTTTTAAAGCTAATAAAAAAGCTGATCTATTTCCGTCAGCAAGAGTTTCATCAAATGCTGCTTTTAAATATTGTGCTGCATACTCAGAATTAGTTAGTCGTTTTAGTAAATCGGCTTGATAGTCTTTAGTCGGCATTATTAAGTTTCTCCTTTTTCTTGTTGATATGCTTTCCACAGAGAACGTGCTGTTTTGATATCCTTTTTTTGCGTTTTTTTAGAACCACCAACGAGCAAAATTACCACCTGGTTTCCTTCAAGTCCAAAATAAATGCGATAACCTGCCCCAAATGTAAACCTAAGCTCAAAAATTCCTCCTTCCAGACTTTTTCTATCTCCAAAATTGCCCAGACTTGCTCGATCTAGTCTTACATCAATCCTAGCCTGTAGAGTCAAATCAAGCTTATTGAACCATTTATCAAAAAGACATATCCCATCCGTTGTAACGTATTTCTTGATTTTCCATTGTCGGCTTGTCATAAAATAATCTTACTTTAATTTTGTCGTTTATATATGACAAAAATCAGCCAATTAATCGCGATCGCTTTTAAATAAAACTTTGCTTGGTTTGGATAATTGAAAGCAGAAAAAAAAGAACCAGATAATCTAGTTCTTTATTGTCCTAACCTACGGGTAAACTACATAGGTTAGGACTGCCTGGTACTTTCTATCACGAATTGATTAAAGTTGAGCGTAAGCTGGCATACCTGCTATTACAGCTTGTGCTGCCTGTTGAGGTGCATAACCCGTAGGTCTTTGAACCTGTTGTTGTGGTACAAATCCTACTGGTTGTTGAACCTGTTGAGGTGTATAACCCATAGGTTGTTGAACCTGTTGTTGTACAAATCCTGCTGCTGCTGCTTTAGACTGAGCGTTACCAACCGCATAAGGATTAGTATTAGCATTATTAGTATCAATGCCGTTACCGTTATTACTACGGTTGATAGTGTTGCTATTTTGACGCACATTTTGGCTGTGCCAGTTGAGGTCAAGAATATATTCCATGATGGTGACATGAGATCTTTCCCCTGCAACTGGATCGGGTAGCATACTAGGAGCAAAAGCTTTCATTGTTAAACAAAGCGTTCTTTCGTCCACTTTTGGTTGAGCTACCGAACCAAACACTTGCTCAAAGACTTGTTGTGCCTTTTCATAGTCAGGAGTTGTCGGTCTTGAACCTCTTTCATTAGATATTTGGTTGACATATAAGGTCTTAAACATATCCCTACAACCAAAATATAGACTTTTGAATACAGTCGAAGATTCACTCAATTGTATGCCCAAGTTACTGTTGATACCAATGTACAATTGATTAATTAATTGTGATTCTTGAGGACTAATTTCGACACCGTAGAAGTTTACATTCTGTGCTTGAGGCATTGGTGCAGGTTGCTGAACCTGTTGAGGTGCATAACTCATAGGTTGTTGAACCTGTTGAGGTGTATAACCTATAGGTTGCTGAACCTGTTGAGGCATTGGAGCTGGCTGAGATTGAGGTTGAATATTATTCATAGCACTGTTGTTTTATTAAATTAAACGATTAGTTGAAATAATTTGATAGTGTTAAACATCACTACTAAAATTAATTCACCTACTAAAGCCCGCCAGGGCTATATTGTTTTAATCGACTAATTCTGACTATCAAACCAAAACAATAGCCGTTCACTTACATAGCACAAATGGGCAAACTAATAAAACCAGAATCTATTAGCCATTATTATGCTTGCCGAGCAAATTGCCCTCAAACACGACTCTCCCTTAACCACACTACAACTTTATCCTAGTGATTACGAACTAGTCTTAAAACAACTAGTCTTGTCTCAAAGCAGCGACAGTTATCCTGTTTACTATTGGAATAATGGTTTTGTCTCCATTGTCAAATTAAGTTTGTCACAAGACAAACTTAAATACGGTTCTCCTTTACAAGACTGTAGAAATCCTTTAGCAATAGTACAGCAGAAAAAACTCCCCCCAGGATTGTATATTTTCGATAATCTTCTCGAGTTTGAGCCTTTAACTTCTATCGAGCGTTCTGTTAGAGAATCTCAAATCTTTAACTGTGTCAATCGTCTCAAATTTCAACCAGAGATCAAGATAATTTTGTTAGGAGAATGGATTCAACTTAGTCCTAAGCTAAGACTCAAAACAGAACAGATTCAAATCGGATTGCCAACAGGAGTCGAAATTGCTCGAACTCTAGAAACTAAATTAAGTCATCAACCCCCAATCAATCTAATCTCTGCTTGTCAAGGACTAGCTTGGGGAGACATTCATCATGAGTTAGAACAGTTTCTAGATGTACCATCAGAAATAAATTCTGATTCCCTAACCTCCCTAACTCAACGATTTATTGAATTAAAAGACCACATCCTCAACAATAGCGGACTAAACTTAGAATATTTTAGCAATCCTGATATCTCTCGTATTGGTGGTAATGATCTCCTCAACAAATTCTTGTTTGACAAATTAGTCAAGCTCAACGAACCATCAGCTGCCCGATACGGATTGAAGCCCCCCAAGGCAATGTTATTTGTTGGTCCTCCAGGTACGGGGAAGAGTTTAACGGCTAAAATGACTGCTAAAGTTTTGGGCTATACCCTAATGGGCATGAGTTTTGGCGATATTTTAGGAGCGGAAAATCCCGATCGCGTTGTTTCCCTACTCTTAGAACTAGCAGACAGCATGGGCAAAGTCATTCTCTTTCTGGATGACTGGGATAAAGGTTTAGCAGATTGGGAATCTGGAGGGCCAGCTAGACGAATTGTGCAAAAATTCCTGACCTGGATGCAGGAGCATATGTCTCCAGTCTTGACTATTGCTACAGTCAACCGTATCAATCTGTTACCAACTGAATTGTTACGTCGATTTGATGATGGTGGAATTTGGATGCTCGATCTACCTCATCGAGGAGCGATTTTTGATATTTTCAATATTTATCTAGCTCAATGTTTTCCCAATCAGTTTACTAATCCTAGTCCTGAATCAGCAGAAGCTACTCCCTGGACATTCGAGCAATGGGTAGAATTGATTGACGAAGCAGAAGAATGTACCCCTGTAGAAATTTCAGATGTGGTTAATACTTGTCTTGCGGACTGGTATTGTAGTCTTTCTGCTAGAGAACGAATCGATGGTAATAAACCTGCAATCTTAGATTATGACTATTTATTAACTAGAGTAAAACAGATTGATAAAGCTTCGGTCAGAGCAGCAGACTCGATTCAGCAAATGCGAAATGATGCTTGGTTTGCTAAACCAGCTTCTAGTCAGGACTCTAGCCCCTTTAGATTAGAAGAAGAACCCCTTTTGGGTGGAGGAATTGGTTAATTCAATGAGCTATTGGCTCTTAGCTCTTAGCTCTTAGCTTGATTCCACTACCGATGCTCGTCCATCCTATCCAAGTTTCGACCCTTGGAATCTGGTGCTACGTTTTAATTCGTTCCGATTAAAAATCGTAAAAAGTCTAAAGTTTCTTCTAGAAGTTCTTCTGGACTAGATTCGATTTCTTGAAATAGCTGTTTTTTAATAGTCATAGACATGTTATTTTCCTATTGCTGCAAAAGAAATTTCCGAAATATTCGCTCTTTTTTAGGAGAGATTTATGTCAATATTGTTATTCATTTACTTCATTATTTTTGTACCTAGTACAAATACTTTTTTTAACTCCAATACTTTCCTATTTTAAGATCTACTACAACTGGAATTGGGTTAAGTAAATCCCGTCCCGCTTCAGTCATGACTCGTTCTAAAATTTCAGTTGCCAATTGAGCCTGGTCTTCTCTAACCTCAATCACCAATTGATCGTAAGCAGTTAAAACTAAATACACATCTAACTTGTGGTGAAGAGATTCTAAATACCAATCAGAAATAGCCTGTTTCAATAAATCCGCACAATCAGCCTGAATCGAGTAATTTATAATTTGATTTAATTTTGGACTTTTATGAGACCAAATATTTAGCCTACCCAAAGTAGATTGTGCCTGTTGCTGACCCTGTTGCCAGTTTCGCCGACACTGTTGATGGTATTCTTCAATTTCAGGGTAAAGACTAAAGAACATATCCCGCAGTTCCTTAGAACGTTCTAGGGTAAAGTAGACATTAAATTTCTTGGCTGCATTAAGTCTAAACTTTTCTGCCCCCATGCCATAAATCAAACCTAAATTGGCAATTTTTCCCAGTTTACGTTGCTCTGGTTTAAGTTCGTCTATTTCACAATCATAGATATAGGAAGCGGTTAGAGCATGAATGTCCTTTCCTTGCTTGAATGCTTCAATTAACGTGGGAACTCCCATTCGTTTAGCAGCCAACCTAAGCTCAATTTGAGAATAATCTGCATCAATCAATAAATAACCTTCTGAAGCAGCAAAACAGGCTCTAATCTTAGGAATTTTCGGAATATTACTCAAATTGGGTTCAGTGCAGCTGGTTCTTCCCGTCCTAGTCCCAATTTGCCACCAATTGCCCCTCAGCCTACTGTCTGGCTGAATATGTTCCTCATATCCCTTGAGAAAAGTACTAATAGTAGTGTTAAGACTACGGTATTTAAGTATTGTGGCCATAATGGGATATTCTTTAACTAGCTCAATCAGAATATTGCTATTGGTCGATTTTAGTTCAACCCCGTATTCTTGTAGTGCCACCAGTAGTTGTTTGGAAGAGACGATGTTAAATCTTTTTCCCAACTCTTGATAAATTTTTGACTCCAGGCGATCGCGTTGTTGCTCGTAATCTAACCTTACCCTTTGCCAGCGTTGGCGGTCGAGATAAATTCCTCGCTGCTGCATCTGAACCACCGCAGGCAGACAACAGTACTCTAAAATAGCAATCTTACTTAACCTAGTCTGTTCTAATCTAGATTGCAGTTTAGTTATTAATTTGACCAAACTCCCTGCATCATTAGCAGCATATTGTAATTGAGCTTGAGAAAGCTCTCCTTCCCAATCAGAAGTCTGTTCTGCTTTATCTAGTAAGATATTAAGTAACTCTTGAACTGTAAACTGTAAACTCGCCTGTCTGGTTGCGCCTGCCTTTAAAACCTCAATGCCTAGCATCGTACACATATAAGGTGGTTTGACTTTGATTCCTTCTGCTTCTAGCATCAGAATATCGAATTTAAGATGATGTCCGACTTTGAGTAATTTTGAATTGCCCAGTAACCGCCTCAAGCTATTTTTGTCCTCAATTCTGTCTAAATAAACGATCAGTACTGGCAGTCCTTCACTATATGCCAATTGTAAAGTCTTCACCACACCAGGAACAGGAGTGAGTCCTTTGGTTTCAGTATCAAGAGCAATAAAACTGCTATTGCGCTCGATCTCGACTACCCATCGTTCTAAATGTTCTTCCCCATCAATCACAAGATACTCAAAGTCTTGTTTGCGTCTAGCTTTTAATTGAGCGAGCAAAGCATTACTTTGTTCTTTACTATAAAAATCAAATCTACGACTCATAGTTTGTTTTAAAAAATTTTATTAATTTAAATAAGCTAGTACTTTAGTTCGGACTATGCCAAATCAACAGAAAGTAATAGGGGACTAATGAACGACTTAAGATTGTTCGCATCATAGGGTAGTCCGATTGTTTAATCGTTAATTTGGAAAGGTAAACCCCTCCGTCTTCCTTCCTGTTATGTCCCGAATTATTGATTCCAAAGTTTTTCTGATGCTAATGGCGACAGCCATACTTTTCTCAATTGGAGTAATGCCTACCTTTAAGTGGCAATTTGGAGCGATCGCTAGAGCTTTGACTTAAGAACAATGACTAATTATTTTAAATTCAACTCAATCGCTAAAGCTCAAACTCAAGCTTCTGTAGTCCCTAGTTCTACAACACCCCAACCAAAACTCTGGGAGACAGAATTGTTTCAACTTTCAGCTATGGCAGGGGTTTTAGGTCTAGTAATGATTTGGGCATCTTTAGGTAACAAACAGCCCCAATTGACCTCTGCACGCATGGCTAACCGTTGGGATAAACTTCACGCCACTAACCTGGCATTTAAACACCTGAAAAATACGGCTAGTGGTAAATGCAATCCCAGTGCAGCTTGGTGTGGTACGCCTCAATACCACTACAAGTTTTTAGGATCTAAATGGGCATCTCGGTTACAGGTGTTGCTTCATAACACCATGCCTACTACCTGGATACCCGATATCGGTAGAGGAGTACTAGTTTTGGGTGCGCCTGGTTCGGGAAAAACCTTTTCCACCATTGATCGAATTTTAGAATCTCTCTTTGCTCAGGGTATAAGTGTCTTGCTCTATGACAAGAAGGGAGATCAGATGAAGCTGCACACAGCTCTAGCTTCTCGTTATGGCTATACCGTAGATGTTTTTGCCCCTGGTGGTGTGGGAATAGAAGAAGATGAAGACCCCAATACCCCAGGTAACGACTATACCTGTGTCATTAATGTTCTAGATTTTATGAAAGACCCCCGCGATGCCACTACCGCAGGGGAGCTGGGTAAGATTTTAATTGATTCTCAAGGAGCAGGGGATGGCAAAAAAGACTTCTTTTTTCAAACTGGAGGAATGCTGGCTAAAGGCTTGATGCAGCTAGCTAAATCCAGTAAATATGCAGATTTATCGATGGTTTATGCCATCACTCAACTACCCAACCTGGTTAAACGTCTTGACTGGGCTGTAAGACGGAATGACGACCAAAAACTCGATCCTTGGATTGCTGCAACTATTTCTAATTTCCTCTCTTCTAAAGACTCAGAAAAAACGGCAGCCAGTATCAAAACTACTGCTGAAATCACTTTCTCTAGCTTTATTCAAAACGACCTTTTACCCTGCATGATCGGTAAGAGTACTATCCCCCTCTACCTCAAACCCAAACAGTTGTTGGTGATGAAATTAGATGACCGCAGACGCAGCGTGATTGCCCCTTTAATCATCATGTGTATGCACTTGAGTATTGTCGAGAACCTAAGTAAAAAAAGGAAAAATCCTTTTTGTTATTGTATCGATGAAGCTCCCAGTTTAGGAGTCTTTGCCAAACTATCGGAATTCATCAACGAATATCGCTCTAACGGGGGCATCCCAATTATTGGCGCACAAAACTTGAATCAACTTTACGAACTTTATGGAGATAAGCGAGGCAAAGCACTGGTTTCTGGTCTTTATACCCATATTTTATTTGGACCAAATGATCCAGGTACAGCCGAAGAATACAGTAAAAAGTTTGGCAATAAAACCGTAGTTACTACTTCTGTCTCTCGTTCTACAGGACACAATGGTGGTTCTACTTCTACTAGTAAACAAATTCATCAAGTTCCCCTCATTAGTGTCGATCAGATCGAGCGATTTCCCCAGGGTAAGGCTATTATTGCCAATCCTGGTTATGGAGACAAAAATGATACCAGACGTCCTTTAATGGGTCGCATTGGCGTTCCGCTTGAAGATATTCAACGAGAACAAAAGGCTCAATCTGTAATCTGGAAAGAGAAAATTCGCCCCGCACTAGCTCAAAGAATGGCAAAACTCAAAGAGCAACAACAAGATAACTATATCGACCTCAGTAAGCTCAATGCTAGAGAAAGACAAGATTGGACTACCGAACAGTTAAATCTCCGACTGGCAGCAGCAGAAGAGCTATTACCCATGCCTCCTGAGTCAAAATAATTTTAGATTTATGCAGTTTTGACCCACTCCCACGGCTAGAAGCCGATAGAATTCGGGGTTCAGACAGCAATTGCATCCTGTAGATGTCTAACATCGCCTAACCCCAAGGTTGAAGCCCCAACCTTTTGAATTACTCGGCTAGCGTTTAAATCTCGCCCATGCTTTGTAGAGCAGCTAGGACAAACCCAGTAGCGTTCGTTCAAGCCAAGCTTATCTATTACAAAATCGCACTCCGAACAAGTTTTAGTAGAAGGATACCAACGATCAATATAGCTAATTAGTTTGCTTTTCTTTTCAGCAACGAACTCTAGGATCTTGAGAAATTCAGCTAATGCCAAATCCCCAATCTTTCTACCCCATAGTCGCTGCATTCCTTTGAGATTAAGTGTCTCAAAAAACAAATAATCAAACTTGTCAGTTAGCTGATGTGCCAGCTTCCAGAACCAGTCAGAGCGACGGTTAACTACTTTTTCGTGTACTCGAACTAAATTTTGTCGGGCTTTTTCTCTACTTTTTGACCCTCGTTTTTTAGTGGAATGATTACAACTGGCTATTTTTAGCTGTTTTAGAGATTGCTTAAGAAATAATGGCGATTTAATTTCTGTGTTGTCCGAGCAACTGAGAAACACTTTTAGACCCACATTATGTGATACATAATGTACATAGTAACGATATATATTAATATTTACACGGTGTATATTTTCCATAACAAGTTTTTTCTTTTTAAGTAGATTGCGAAAACTTGCCAACACTAGGGTCAAAATCAACTCGACAAGTTCCAGTACTACCATTACGATTTTTCCCCACAATTATCTCCATTACCCCTGCATTTTCCGTATCCGAATTGTAATATTCATCGCGATAAAGCAGTAGCCCTAAATCCATATCCTGTTCGATATCTCCACTATCTTTGATATCGGACATCAAAGGACGTTTATTGCTTTGAGATTCCACGCCTCGATTAATCTGAGCCAATGCTACAAAAGGAACATTAAACTCTTTAGCAATATCTTTAAATGCTCCACTGTACTTACCAATGGCTTGTGCGCGATTACCTGCTCCTCTATCGCCAAGTTTCTGAATATAATCTAATACAACTAAACCTAGTTCACCCTTGTCAGAGCGGATTCTACGCAACACAGAACGAACAAGTGCAGGAGTTAACTGGCTTGCTGGGGTATCGTCAATGATAATTGGTAACTCTGCTAATTTGGTTAAGCCACTAACTAAGACATCGTACTCATCCTCATAAATTTGATTGTGCATTAGTCTGTGAGAATCAATGCTCGTGTGCATAGATAGAAATCTTTTGGTTAACTGTTCAAGGCTCATCTCAGCAGAGAAGAAGACTACGGGCTTCTGTTGTTCTGTAGCAATATAATTAGCTAAATGACAAGCTAACCAAGTTTTACCCATACTAGCTCTAGCAGCAATAATAATTAAATCCTGTTTGATTAATCCTCCAATGAGAGAATCCAAATCAGTTAAACCTGTTGGAATTGCTGGTGATAAGCCTTGCTCTATTTTGTTAAAAACCGACGCTAAACATTCATTAATTGGTAGGGGTTGAAACTTATTTTGTTTGTTAGTAGTTAGATTAAATATCTTTTCTTGAGAAGCATCAAAGATAGTTTCTAATTCTGTGGTAGTATCATAACCAAGTTCTACTATTTCATTACCAACTTGAACTAGTTGACGACGCTGATATTTATTGAGTACCAGTAAGGCATAACGGTCAATATTGACACTAGAAACAGTGCGATTTAATAGTCGAGATAACTTATGCGGTCGCAGTGGCGGAAGCTGCTGGATTTAAAATCCAGCAGACGCGCCACCTGTACCTCCTATTTCATCTAATAACTTATGGTCAGCAAGATAAGTTGAAACAGTTACTAAATCTGTAGCTTTATCTTGCTGATATAATGTTAATGCTGCTTGATATATTTTTTGATGACTAGAAATACAAAAAGCTGATACGGGTAATATGCCTGCCACAATACTAATAGCAGATGGGTCTAGTAAAATGCCTCCTATGATGGCTTCTTCTGCTTCAATGTTACATAAAAATGTATCGTTGTTAATCATTTTTTTTATTAAAAATATTGCTTAATTTTTTGAGTTTATTGGGGTCAAGTAATTTCTTGTCTAATTTATTGGAAGCTGTAATTATTATCTGCTCTGATTTAGCTGACTGCTGAACCACTACTTCTGGCTTTTTCCAACCTTCAGATATAGCCCTATTTAACCAACCACCAGCATTAGGAATATCCTGTTTAGTTATTTGATATTTAAGTGCTTCTATGGCATCTAAGATTGTTGATTCTGATGCAGAAGAGATAGTTTTAGTAAGTGTGGTATTTAACTCAATACCTAATTCATCTAACGCTACTTGAATTGTTTCAGAAAAAGTAGATTTTAGTTTGAATTTTTTTCCAGAAATTTCTTTTTTAGCTTGACGACGCTTCTTGTCAATGGAAGTTACTTTTTTGGCTATTTGTTGTTCGCCTAATTTATTTTTTAAGTCTTCATTTTCTGACTGCAATCTTTCTATCTGTGCCTGAAGATGATGAGCGCGATATACTTGACCAGCTAATGCTTCACACTTACGTTTGAGTTCTTTATTTTCTTCCTCTATCTTCTTGATTTTCTCCTGAAGACGGGTAATTACTTTACCGCCAGATGTGGAATTAGGCTTGGCTACAGGTGAGATGGGTAAAGAGTTTTGTTGGCTTCTTAATTCGGCTATATGTTGTTTAATTTCTGGATATTTGTAGAGGTAACTAACACTAACTTGTGCTTCACGAGCGATAGTATGAAAGTTGATTTTAGCGTTGAGTTTTTGTAATCTTTCAATTGCTTGATAAACTCGGTTTTTAGCGTCCTCTTGTCTTTCTTTTTGGGTTGTCCTAAGAGTGTTAATTCTTGATTCTCTAGTATCTTCGTTGCTCATGCAACCTCCTGTAAAGATGCGATAATCTTGTCTAGTTGGTCTGCTTGTCTAGCAAATTGTTCTACCAATACATCTTGACCTGCTGCTAAAGCCTTGGATTGCTTACCTCTTAACTCATCACGGGTTTTAATGTATTGGGGTAATTTCTCTGGTGTAGCAACGAAATTACCGCAGGTATAGCAAGCTCTGAATTTATGACAGTCTTGGTCTAAATCTAGCCCACAATAACCATATATAGGTGTATTAATGTGAGTGCCAGATAACTCTAATTTATGTGCTTGTGGCTTTTCCCAGAATGATTTAGGGAAAGATTCATAAGGTACACGATGACCTTCACTATTGACTAATGCTCTTTGAATATGACCTGCTTCTTGCTCTATGAGGTCACAGCTTACTTTGGTGTAATAGGTGCTAGTAGTGGCAAAATGTTTATGTCCAGCCCATGCACTGATTACGGCTAAATCATGTCCTTGCTCAAATAGTTGGGTTAGACGAGTTGGTCGCAGAAGCTTATGTTGAAATTTAGCTAGTTGACCGTTTTCATCACGTATATCTAGATCTTTGATTAATGTGCGAATGCTAATGATAAGGGGATTGAAGCTTTGAGAAAGTACTTTTTTTATTGGCTTAAGGTTTGGTTGAGACGGCTCTGTAGCAGACAGTTCATGGTAATGACAGAATAGATAGTCCCATTCATTCCCCCAAAGATCTTTTATATATTCCTGCTGCTGTTGAACTACTTTGGCAATGGTTCTACTAATGGGAATTTGATGATAATCATTAGTTTTTTTTCTCTGCCATACTAATTTCCAGTGCTGTCCTTCCTGTATTAAACAATCCTGTTTTAACAAGGCAAGCTCTGATGGTCGCATAGCAGCAAAGAAACTAATCAACCACATTCGAGCAATCGGGTCGGGTAGTCTATGTAAATTTTGCTCTATTTGTTCTCGTACTACATCTGATAGTGGGTCAGGATTCCCTCTGCGTCTTCTAGGATAGTCTTCATCTCTAATGATGTCTTGGTCGATGTTAAACCAACCTTTAACTGTTCCGACCATAAAAAAGTTGCGTAATCCTCCTAACTTTTGTTTATTTACTATCTCTAACTGCGCTAAGTAATCAAGAATCAAACTACGATTGATTTGCTCAAAACTAGTTATTCCTGTTTGCTTGAGGTAACGAGCGAAAAACCTTAAAGCAGACAGATGCAGTCCAATTGTGCCAAAAGCATTACCAGCTTTACATAAGTGCTGGATATACTTTTTAGCCTCTGTTTTGAACCAGTTTGCTTCTATTTCAGCAAAGTTGAGGATGCAATATGATTTATCACGTTGGTCGAAGTTAGGATTAATTGACCTCAAATCCCATTGATCTTCTTCCCAGTTAAAAGGTAACATCTTAATAGGATTATCGTTGAAGTAGCTAATATTAGAACGAGTTAATCCAATTGAATTGTATTGATGTTTGCGACAAGTTCTGCATAGAAATCGAATCTTGTTGTGCTTATCTACATGAGCAAGGTACATATTTTCTGCCTGACACTCAGGACAAACAAATCCTTTAATACGATGATTGGTGTACCAAGTGATTTCGGGTGTGGTGGGGTCAGGTATGGCTTTAAGACGAATTTGACAAGATTCTTGTTCAACGTTTCTACAAGCAGGGCAGCGAAATTGTCTTTTATTATTTGGTTTTTTTACTCCCCACGCAATCATTCCTAATGTCTGACAATCAGGACAAATAAATTCGCCATTATAATCTTTCGACCAGTCTATTTCTTCATCTACTAATCTTGATTCTAAATATAAAGAACGACGATTCAAGTTAATTGATGATGAAACTTTACGTTGGCATTGAGGACAGTAAAACAGTTTTTTACCTTTTTCAAATCTACCAAGTTTTAGTTTGGCTTGTTGACATTTATAGCAAACAAAGTCATTGCAATAATCATTCTTCCAGTCAATTTCTATCACTTATTTTTTTCTAACCCCTCAATCCTAACCACTAAATTTTGTCTGTCATTAATTAATCCCTTTTGCTGTCTCACCATTCCTATAGCAATCAGGAATCAAATGTGAGAAAGTAAAGAGAAAGTTGCTCTCTCAACAAAAATGGAAGAATTAGATGCTTTAATTGAGTCAAATCCCGATTCAAGAGAATTAAAAAGAGCCGTAGCAGTCAGAATGACTCTTCAAGGGTATAAACATCGAGAAATTATCGGGGTTTTGCAGGTGAGTGAGGGATTTATTAGTAAATGGAAGCAAGAGTATATGGTAAATGGAGTCGAAGGATTGAGACTCAAGCATCAGGGGTCAAGAGGATATCTAAATTCGTTAGAAAAACAGCAAGTACTGCTATGGTTAGAGAACAAAAATGAATGGAATCTCAATGAACTAGAATACTATGTTGCTTCTGAGTTTGAGGTCACATTTGCAGCCAGATCGAGCTACTACGATCTGTTTCATGCAGCAGGAATCTCATGGAAAAAATCTCACAAGAGAAATCCCAGCAAAAAGCCAGAGTTGGTAGCCGAAAAAAAAAGAGATTAAGCAGTTTTTAGCCGAACGGCGAGAGGAAATAGAATCAGAAAAACTAATTATCTTGTTTGTGGATGAATGCCATTTGGTTTGGGGAGATATATGCGGATACGTCTGGGGAAAAACCAGCAGCAGAATTGAAGTACCAATCAAAAATGAAAAGCAAAGACAAACCTATTACGGAGCAATTAATTATCGAACAGCAAAGGTAATTATAAAAGGGTATCCTCAAGGAAATACAGAGAATACAATCAAATTTATTGACTATTTACTCAAACAAAATAACAGCGCGAAGCTAGTCATAATCTGGGATGGAGCGACTTATCATTCTAGCAAGGAGTTTCGGGAATATTTGAAGGCAGTAAATCAGGGAAAAACCGAAGAACAATGGTTGATTAAATGTATCAAATTAGCTCCAAACGCCCCCGAACAAAATCCAATCGAAGATGTGTGGTTACAGGGAAAGGAAATGCTACGTAGGTATTGGAATCTATGCAAAAACTTCAGAATAGTAAAGTGGTTGTTTGAATGGACAATTAGCCAAGATTGTTTTACTTTTCCTAAACTATCAATGTATGGTTGTTTCTCATAAATCATTGCTGATTGCTATAACTCCTCAGATGTTTCTAGTTCTGCTTCTATTCTTTTAAAATCATCTTTTAAAGCATCCAAATCATCGCTAGAAGTCAGCCAATGTTCGCAACGCCAACAAGCATTAACTGTCTGACAGGGTGACTTTAAAACTGGTCGATGACATTCCCCGTACTGAGTTGTAATTTGATACATTTTGCGTCGCATCAACTCAGTAATTGGATTATTAGGTTTATTTGTAGCAACTGTTTTTCCCGTACTATCGACATACTTTGTCTCCTTCATTAATTCCTGATATTCATCTCCTATTACTTGTTTCAAAAGATGTTTATAATAGTTCTGCATATCAGGAGAACGATGTCTAAGATATTTTTGAATAATTAAATCTCTTACTCCAGCATTGGTCATAACAGTACCTAAAGTTTTCCTAAACTGGTGCGACCTAAATTTCCAAAGTTCACCTTCTTTAGTGCAGATATTATTCTCAACAGCTAACTTATTTAACCAGCGATTAAACGAATCTGATTTCATTATTCTTGGTGCTGGTTGATAGTGATAACTTCCATCATTACTATTAAATAATATGTTGTAACTATCCCCAAAATGCTGTTTAATGTACTCTTGCTGTTCTTGAATTACTATTACTAACTCTTCACAAATAGGTAATTCATCTTCTACTAAATATTTTTCAGTTATAAATCTCAATCGCCATTGTTTATCCCTTTTTCGGAGACAATCTAAGGGTAAATTTAGTAACTCTCCAATTCTTAATCCTGTACCCCTGATCACTAATACCATTCGTTGTAATGGTTCAGGTAAATGATGTAAATGTTTATCTAATTGTTGCCATACTTCCTCTGGAATATACTCAATATCATCATTTTTAGCTTCAGAGTCTTTATATCTTCCTTTAAACCAACAAGTGTTAACATCAAGCCAACCTTCTTGACGGCATAAATTAAAAAAATTAATTAAGGTCATGTAGTGTAGTGATATTGACCTTTCAGATAATGGCTTTTTGGTTCTCTCATTTTTCAATGAGCGTAGGTAATAATCATATTCTTCAAACAGTTGATTATCAATTTGCTCCGCAGTAAAAATAGATTTTGAACTAATAAACTGTGAAAATCGAGCTATATAGTTAACATCGTGTTTTAAATATGTCGCTGAAAGTTTGCGCTGACTTCTAATCAAAATATATAACTTAGCCAATAGCTTTAACCAATCTTCTTCTATATGCTCAAAAGTAATAGTTAATGTTTTACGATGTTGTTTAACTGTCAACCCTAAATCTTCAATAGTTCTCCAAATATCCTTTTGCAATAAATGATTGCTTAGTAGCTTTTTCGCCTCTACATTTTGAGCAATTAACCATTGCTCAGGTTCATTATTCCAATCTGGTAAAATACTCATTCTTCTCTCTCAATTACTTCCCAAAGATTTGCTTCATCGATTACATGAGAATAAACATCTAGTGTGGTTTGAATACTCCTATGACCCAGTAAGTATTTGACCCTTTCTGGTGCATAGCCAGCCTTTAACAACCTCGTGGCGTATGTATGTCTAAATAGGTGGGGATGGACTTGAATACCTGTTTTTTCAGATAATCTTCTAAACATGGTATTCAATACATAAGGATTCATCGGCTTGCCAATTTCCCCATCCCAAATGTTGACAAAGACATATCCTGAATCAGTATCTGGATATTCGTACAGGAGGTAGTCGTTGTACATCGAGAGCAGTTCAGGAATTACAGGGACAGTCCTTTCTTGCCCCTTAGCTCTCGCACCATTGGGATGATTATCTCTTTGCACTACTCGGACATAGTGCTGGTCAAAGTCACCTATGTCATCATTCATTAAGCATAAAAGTTCGCCTTTGCGTAATCCCGTCCCATTGAGCATCAGAATGATTAACTTGTCTCTAAGACGGTTACAAGCTTCAACAAGAGTGGATACTTGCTCATCTGTTAAACACCCAGGAAACTTCTTTTTTTCCTTGAGTTTGACTAGTTTTTGTCTGACTGGCTTACTTTTAGCAATACCAGTAAGTAAACCTTTGCTACCAGCACGACTGATACCATGAGGCATATAAAACCTTTCAAACTGTTTAAAATCTACTGTCTTATTGGCTATGTGATAGTCATAGAAATTAGTGACAGCAGTAATGGCATGATTGACAGTTTTCTCCGATCTGATAGCTTCTACTGGCTGCATAGAGACAATTTTGGTGTCGCCGACTCTCAACCAATAAGCAAAGTCTTCCATGTCGGACACGTTAACTTCGCGCCAATCTAAGCACTTATGAGCTAGAAATTCCCACCAGTACTTTAGGTCAAACCCGTATGACTTTACTGTGTTCGGGGATTTGGTAGTAGTCAAAAAGGTCAAGTATTGCTGGATAGGTAAGACTATTTCATAGTCATCGTTAAGCATCAACCAAACGGTTTGATTAGTTGTTGGGTCAGTACCTTTTTGTAATGTTAAATTCATGTACTTATAATACAGTACTAACTACGCTATATAAATTAAATTATGTAACAACTTAAAATTACACTGCGTCAAAAAAATGCTTCTTTGTTGTTGTTGTTTATTATTAATTTCTTGTATTAAATAACCGAAATCAAAACCTGCGCTGTTACCTGTCATAGCTATTGATATTTGGTCTACATAGTCTGTCACTACAAAAACAAACAATTCCCCAAGAGAATTGCGTTTGATAGTGACAGTTTTAATTTCCCCTTCAATTTCTCGGCTTTTCCAAAACTTCAAAACACGCTTACCTATTTTCAATTGGTTGCCATCTAAAAATTTATAGCCAGCTTGTTTTAGAGTGAACGATTTATATTTAATTCTCTTTCTAAAATTAGGTGGTCTTACTCCTTTCTTATGGTGCTTAAAGAATAGCTGGTATGCCTTATCTATCCGTTGCACGATATCTTGTACAGCTTGAAAGCCTACCAGTTGCCAGTACTCATTTTTATTCCTGAGCTTGGCAATATGCTTCATTAACTTATTTTTATTCAGATGCTTACCAAACAAACGATAGTAGCGTTTATGCAAAGCTATGCAGTGGTTGTATATGTTACTTGCTGCATTTATCGTACGATGCAAATGCCTGTTCCGCTTGTGTTGGTAGAGTTTGAATTTATAAGTTTTCATGTGTCTATTGTACAATATTATAGACACAAATCGAACACGACATGGGACAAGAATATCGCCATAAAAATACCTCGGTCACACTAATTAACTATCACTTTGTCTGGTGTCCAAGGAGACGCAGAAAAGTATTGAAAGGATTAATCGAACAACGACTAAAAGTTTTGATACAAGAAGCTTGTCAAGACAGCGACTTAATCGTAGTAGCTTTAGAAGTGATGCCCGACCACGTTCATGCTTTCCTCAATTGTCCGCCTACAATTTCACCGTCTCAAGTGATGCAAAAAGTTAAAGGCTATACTGCTAGATATTTGCGACAAGAATTTACAGAGCTACTAAAAATGCCTTCAATGTGGACTAGAAGCTATTTTTGCTCGACTGCTGGAAATGTTTCATCGGCTACGGTCGAGAGATATATCGCTCAACAAAAAACTCGTGGATGATTCATCCCACGCCTAAAGGACGCTCCGCTCGTGGGCTTTCATTTGCTGTAAAATTATATAAGTAAACAGGGGAAAAGATATGAAAATGGCACCAGCCACAACAAAGTCCGTTGTGCCGCATCGTTTTAGTTGGTGGGACGTAGTTTCAAAGTAATTTGTTAGCGTTCAAAGTCTTGTCACAAATACAGCATCTTCCTCGTCTTAATTTAAGTAAGCCAATCTCTGACTGCAAGGGATTCGCCTAACTTTAAAGGAACTGCCATGCCTACAATCGACATACTACACCGTTTCGACACTGCCTTAAGAGAGACTGTCCCTAAAATTGCCAGCCGCCTACAGCCAGGATTAATGATCGCTGATATTGCAGAAAAGACTGATTCCTTTTCATGGAAACTGCCTCATGAAGCTTACGATCTATATCAATGGCACAACGGGCTATCGGGTCAGCCAGGAAAGTTGAATTTGGCAGAAAAGCTCCTTAGACTCAAAGGCAAATGGCACGGCGAATTATCCGGT
The DNA here is from genome assembly GCA_002368355.1 of Chondrocystis sp. NIES-4102. NCBI lineage: Bacteria > Bacillati > Cyanobacteriota > Cyanophyceae > Chroococcales > Chroococcaceae > Chondrocystis > Chondrocystis sp. NIES-4102. The sequence continues at coordinate 76,698 of AP018282.1, forward strand.
CGAGAGAATGAAGTTCATCTAAAGCTGGGATTTCGTCTGATTGTTGCCAAATTCCTGCCCTTGGATTATGCCTTAGCTGGACATCGCCATCTAAAGCTGGGCAGATGCTTAATCGATTTACTGCCTGTCTGTATCTTGACTGAGGGCAAAGATACGATCTACTGCATGATGCGCTTAGACTCAGAAAACCCGATTCTGTATTGTGCGAAGGGTACAAATTTACCACCGATGAAAGTGACCGAATCCTTTCTATCAACACAACCTCAATTCAGCCGATTGAGCAATTTCATTACATTTTTGACAGTCTGTTGTCAGCAGGGAATTCAGCCGATTTCATCGCATCAAAAGAGTTTGCAGGATGAGATCGATCTCCAACTCAATCCATTGGAATTTGAGCGGCTTTACCAGCAGCAAATAATCTAGCCTCCTGCAAACCTCAATCTAAACTGATAGCAAACACCCATGAAACTTCTTGAAATCCAATCGAGTGTACGGTTAGATCAGTCAATTTCTCGCGCACTCAGTCACGAATTTATCCAAGCTTGGCAAAATTTCCATCCTGATGCACTCCATAAACAACAAGATGTTGGGATACATCCACCGGCTCACCCGACAGAGCTATGGACAACGGCAAACTACCTTCCTCCTGACAGTCGAACCCCAGAAATGGAAACGGCGCTCGCGGCTTCCGAGCAATTAATTGAGGAAGTGTTGTGGGCAGATCGATTACTGTTGGGTGTGCCGATGTATAACTTCAGTGTTCCGTCTCCCCTCAAGGCTTATTTAGATAATATTGTCCGCATCAATCGCACTTTTACCTTTGATCCAGCCACATACAGGTTTCAGGGATTGGCAAAAGGTAGAAAAGCACTAATTATTACCCCAAGTGCAGGCAACTTTGTGTCGGGAACGCCTCTAGGGGATATGAATTTTTGCGACACCTATTTGCGCTCTGTCCTGGAATTTATTGGGATCGAGGATGTTACGGTTGTGCCTGTTCCCGATCAATTTATGTCAGATGAGATTCGGCAACGTGCAATCGCAACGGCAAAAACTGAACTGATTAATTTAGCCCCAAAGTGGTAGCTTATGGAACGTCTAGAGATTTTTAATCAGTACCGATCGCTTTTATTTGCGATCGCCTATCGAATGCTAGGCAGTGTGACCGAAGCAGAAGATATGGTACAGGAAACCTGGATTCGTTGGCAACGGACTGAAAGTATAGCTCAGTCCCCTAAAGCGTTCCTATCTACGACTGTAACTCGCTTGTGCATTGACTATCTGCGATCGGCTCGGATAAAACGGGAGCAATACAAGGGAACATGGTTGCCAGAACCCCTGATCGCAGAATCAACAGAGGTTACAGACTACGCTGAATTAGCAGAATCTCTCTCATTTGCATTTCTCATGCTGTTAGAGTGCTTATCCCCAACTGAGAGAGCAGTTTATCTATTACGCGAAGTCTTTGATTATGACTACGAGGCGATCTCTAAAACTGTCGGTAAAAGTATCCCAAATTGCCGTCAGATCGTTCGCCGCGCTCGTCAACATCTGGTGTTACGCAGACCCTCGGTTGCCCCAATTTCTCACGACCAAGACATCTTGGTTGAGCAATTTATTGCCTGTTGGAATCATGGCGATTTACAGGGACTTATTGCACTGATGGCAGAGGATATAACATTTTGGTCAGATGGTGGTGGTAACGCGGTAGCAGCACAAAAACCATTGTCTGGCTGTCTAAAAGTAGCTCGTTTTTTAGTGGCGATTCGTCGCAGTCGATTAACCCCAACGCTGACTTCACAGGTTGCAGTCGTCAATGGTCAGCTTGGAGTGGTTAATATTGTGGATAACAAACTTCATAGCACTTTTAGTTTTGAGTTTACGGGAGATAGCATTCGATCAATTTTCGCAGTGGTCAATCCAGAGAAGCTAGGGACAGTGAAGATGTAATCAAACATTGGAAGAATTGGTAAAAGTAATTCATCCTATTTTGCAATTACAAAAATATAAAACTATAAAACTTTATAATTTTGTATTTTTATCACTTTACCATTTCACATATTTACTTCGTTTAGTAATCTTGCCACCGCACCACTTAAAGTAGCCGTACCGACATACTCTGCATATTTATTCAACTTTTCCCAAGTCTCTTGGCTAACTCGCACGTAAAATTCGCAACCCATTCCTTGCTTATAATTTATTCCTTCTCTTAATTGCCTGTAGCTCTCATTTTTATTACTAGAATCAACTTGTCTTTTACCAGATATAGGCTTTCCCTCAATTTCGGCGACAAGAGCCGAAACAACTTTCCCCGATGGAACTTTTCCCTTAGACGTTTCTACTGCTTTGTGCCAGATTTTCCTCTGCTGCTCTGGTTCGAGCTTGGTCAAAGGTCTACATTGTCTTTCTGAGGTAGGCAAAATGAGAACCATTGGTTCTCGTTTTAGTTTTGCTTCTGGTTCGCCAGACAAGTTATCAACAACTTCTGCTGCACTGATAAGATAATCACTTCTACGACGAGTAAAGCCAAATCTATCTTGGCAATATTCTTGAAAAGTTTTGTGAGTAGAGCGATAAAGTCTTCTATCTCGAAGTTCTTTCAAAGCACATCCTGCTCTATAAAATGCTCTTTCTATTTCGCGTTCTAACTTTAATCTATCTTGTTCATCTTCAAAGCTTAGTTCGTCATCGCAGACGACACGGGGATCTAAAGTACTCAAATTTGATTCGATTATCTCCCCCTCGGCAATGTTCGAGGTTTCCTTGCCTCCGCTCTTCCTCAACATCGCGTCCTTAAGTTCTTGTTTTTCTCGTTTTTCTTGTTTTACACTAATGTATAAATCAATCATGTTTAATTTTCGCGTGAATGGTTTCAATTTAAAGGTGGTTAAAGTTTCTCAGGCTCAAGACCACCTTTAATTTTATTATAGCTAGTGTACAAGCTAAAATCAATTGTTAATTTCAAATTTTTTGTATGGCTACCTGCTATAATGAGTCTGTGCTTATCAATTGAAAACTTACTATGCCAGGAACAAAAACTAGCGGTCGTCCTGGGGGAAATCCAGGCTTACAAAAATATAGTTTTACAACAGATCGAGATGAACCCTTGAGAGAAAGATTGCAAATCAGAGTGCCAGCTTCCATGAAGAAAGAGTTGGAAGCCAAAGATAATTGGCAAGAATTTGTCCGTCAAGCGATCGCCGAAAAACTTAATAGCGCGTAAATACAGCATCAACATGACTATTAACACTTCAAAAACCCAATGGCAGTTCTTAGAACCACGCCTCTCATCATGGCGAAAACAGCTTTATCTTAAGGGAAGAAAGCTGACTGCTTTTACTGTATGGTCGGATATGATTGCCAATGAAGACACCCTTGACGAAACAGCAGATAATTGGGATTTACCCATAGAAGCAATTAAAGAAGCAATTGAATATTGTGAAAATAATCAAGAATTGTTGAAATTTGAAGCAGAAGAGGAGCGTCGTTATTTAGAAGAGAGAGGTGTGGTACTTGAGCCTAAAGTTATTAATTGATGAGGACTCTCAGGCTCTACCTTTAGTTAAAACGCTCCAAAAAGCCAATCATGATGTCGTCACAGTCAATGAAGCAAATTTAATGGGTCAGCCAGATAATATAGTTTTAGAGTATGCCACTCAAAATAACCGAATTGTGTTGACTCGTAATTGTCGTGATTTTGAAGCTCTTCACGAAGCAAACCCCAATCATCCAGGGATATTTGTCATCTATCAGGAAGCAAACCCTCTCAAAAAAATGAGTCGGAAAGACATTGTTAAAGCAATCTCCAATTTTGAAGCTGCTCAAATCCCTCTCCAGAATCAATTTATCTCACTCAATCATTGGAATTACTAAACCAGCTTTAATAATTGTTTTACAGAGTTTTGGTCTGATTAAATTTCGCTATTCGACCAAAATTTTTCTGTTGCTATACAGACGCTTAAATCATCTATTTTGCAATTACAAAAATATAAAAATACAGAATTGTAAAACTTTATAATTTTGTAAGCTTATCACTCTACCATTTCACAATTACAGGTGTTATGTTAGGCGGTGTAAACATCATAAACTTCAGATGGATATTTGTATTTTGGGGCTTAAAGGGGGCATAGGTAAGACTACAACTGCGATTCACCTGGCAGCTTATATGCAACAGTTTGGAGATACACTGCTTATTGATGCCGATAAAAATGCCTCTGCTTTACGATGGGCAGACAGAGGTAATTTGCCTTTTAAAGTCTGCAATGTTGAGGGAGCGGTAAAACACATCAGAAAAGCCAAACATATCGTAGCCGATACTAAAGCCAGACCAGAAAGAGAAGATATTAAAGCAGTAGCAAAAGAGTACGATCTTTTAATTATGCCTAGTCCGCCACGGGTATTGGACTTAGATGCATTACTTAAAACTAGGGATATTTTGGTTGAGTACGGAACTAATTACAAAGCACTATTAACCATTACGCCTCCACCTAGAAAAAGACCAGGCGGAAGCGAAAAAACACCCAGTAGTAAAGAACAAGAAGCCCGAGAACTATTAGAGGCAGAAGAGATACCCGTATTTGTTTCAGCAATTTATCAGTATACGGCGATCGAAAAATCTCCTCTGGCTGGAGTAACTGTCGATCAGTATGAAGATAGTTATTCAACTGTAGCTTGGGAATGTTATCAAAATCTAGGTAGGGAGATTTACGATGGCAAAAAATAAGTTGAGTTTGGCAGATCTTAGTCGTCAACGAAAAAAAGTTCTTGAGGAAATTGATGAATCACCTCTGACTTCTAATTTTACAGAAGTTGAATCTAGTCAAACAGATGAAACTAAATCCATTCAGTTTGAAAATGTGAACGAGGCTGTGGAGAATGACAAGCGTAGCGAAGTCATGCCGTTATCCGAAGGTGTCCTAACCCTAAAGGGTACACCTTCGGATAAGGATACACCTTCGGATATATCCTCTAGGGCAGGCTTATCGCCTCAAATTGGGACAACAGAATCTACTTTAACTGTTAATCAAAACCCCAATATCAATCATTCACCAGTTGAAATCGAAGTTTCAGAAGAAACCAAGAAACCAGGTAGACCGAAAAGCTTGCGTAGCGATCCAAACTTTGAAACTACCACTATTTTTCTCCATCGTGGAACTAAAGCTAAAGCTCGTTATCATCTTGCCACCCAAGAACAAAAGCAGGATCTACAAGTTCTCATCAACGAGCTATTAGAGGACTGGGTTACAAAGCGAGAACAAAATAGTGCTAACGCATAATTGTGCAATTGTAAAATTATATAAATACATAATCATGTCATCACATAACCATACAATTTTGTAGTGACATATTTTTATTTTCGGTTCTAACTGTTCCTTCTACAATTATGCAATTCTACAATGACACAAGTACACAATTGTATACTTATGCCACTATAAAATTATGGAAATGCAAAAACTATCTCAATAGCCCGTTATTAAATTTCTTCTTACTCTTAGGTCTTCGATAATTTTTAGATTTTGGTGACTTAGGATTTTGACCGAAGCCTTTTGATGATTCGTCTGTTTTGGGAGCAGAAAATTCTGGGGCAGCAACTTTTGATGGTTGACTATCGACAATTTTCTGTATTTCAGTACGCCAATCCCTTTCTTTTAGAGCGAATGAACATATATCCTGATATTGTTCTAGCCAATACTTTTGGTGAATCGATTGAGGGGCTTGAGGATGATCTTTTCCTACTAGGGCATTACCCCATAATAAATCCGTGCGATCGGCTAAATAGAATATGGGTTCGGCAAACCACGGGCAGTACAGATACCAATTAACCAGACAAGCCTTTAAAACTAACTTGTCGATATCTACTCCTACCATACTTAAGACTTGATTGCTGGCTTCTAAAGTCATTACTCCCGTCCCGATGGCAGGCTCACAACCCTTTTGAAGTCGAGTATCTAGCCGATCACAAAAGAGCATTTTCCCAATCATATTAGCTACAGAACCAGGGGTAGGGAAATAGCCAGTATGTTTTTGAGAACCCTTACCCTTAGATTCAGCGATTAATACTCCAAAGTAGTCCTTTGGTCGATATAGTAAGGGAAAAAGATCGAATAATTGATAAAGAACCATGCTGCATCCATCGCAGCTATGGGGTTCGAGAGGAAGTTTTCTAAACCAGGGATGAGGATGACCGAAGCCATAAAGTAGCCAGTCTAGTAAATATTCGACTCTAGTCATAATATTGACATAACCTCCCTGGGTAAGCATCTTATCCAGACAGATATCGAGCATTTTTCGTCCCTTATCATGGCTGGAAACATAGCCTTCGCCAAAGGTAATTGGAGGAATTGGCTCTTGGGGCAGAATCTGATTCTGAATATTTTCTAGTCGTTTATCTGGATTTGGTTCTTGTAAGAGATGGTATTTTTCAGTGGGTACAATTTGTAGTCTCATCCAGTATTCCCATCGACCATAAAGCATACTGTCAATATGGAAAAGATAGGGTTTGAGCCAGCCTGGTTCTAACTCTCGTTTTAAGTTAGGAATATATTTAGTCTTTAATTCTTGTTGGTCATAATCCCTGGCAATAATAGAAGTATTGGGAATTGAACTGAGGAGTGAAAAACGCATATTTTAACCAAAAATATATTTACGTTTTTCCTAAGTTGCCAAACTTACCAAATTGGAAATAGCTGAATAAAATAGTAGATGTGAGTTGTGTTGGTGGTTATAACCCATGTCCAAAACTATTGCCTTATTTAGCAACAACCTGTTCTATGTTATTGGAGTCAAAAATTTTGTTTCTAACCACCAACTGCAAAACATTACTTTAAAAGACTTAGAAAAAACCAGTTTGGCAGAACTCTTAAATAATATTGAGATTGCTACAGTTACCAGTGATTTTCTACCGACTGCTGAGACGATAAATTTTATTGAATCGTTACTTAAAACTCAAGTCAAAGTAATTTATGTTGCTTCAGAACCAACGTCAGAAATTATTTCTCAGCTTTGGGCAATTGGTTGTCAGGGGATTGTAGCTCAATCTCAACTAAAATCCCAATTAACAGTCGCCATTACTGCTATTGATAGTGGTGGAAGTTACTATTCTCAAAGCATTTTAGATAATTATATGACTATGCTCGGCTCGTTGGTAAAATTATTTGCCGATTTAGATTCGGTACTAGCTATACTTACTCCTAAAGAGCTGGAAATATTTGAGTTGTATATAGTGGGAGAATCTTTAGTCAGTATCATGAAACAACTAAATATAGCCAAAACCACTTTAAATACCCATATGGAATCAATCCGAACTAAATTTGGTGTTCGGGCAAATCGGGAAATTATCGCTAAATACCAGATTTGCCAATTACGGTGACATACTCCCGACTCTGATGCTACGCATACAGAGCGGGCTTCTCAGTGACTCCTGCTATTGCATCGGACGTTACCTGAGCTTTACCGACGGAATGCCCTACCGCCAGATATTTGATGTTAATTGCTGCGTTGTGGTCACGGTCAAGCGTCAGTCCGCATTCATGACAAGCATGAATTCTGTCCTTTAGTTCTTTTGGGACTTTCGTACCGCATCCAGAGCAGTTTTGAGATGTACCGTTTGGATTCACAGCCATTGCAAGCAATCCAGCTTTTTCAGCTTTGATTGAGAGAATTTGCAAGAATTGACCCCATCCAGCATCATGGGTTGACTTTGCCAGTCGTGTTTTGGCAATGCCTTTAATATTTAGCTTTTCATGTGCAACGTGCTTTCCTTGAAATAAAAGCTTTTGAACTGTTTTGTAATGAAAGTCTTTGCGCTGATTTGAGACTTTCAGATGCTCCTTAGAGACTCTTTTTATCGCTTTCTTGCGGCGATTCGAGCTTTTCTTCTTGCGTGATAGAGAACGCTGCAACCGCTTCAGTCGCTTTTCAACTTTGCGATAATGCTGTGGAATTTCGACTTTTTCCCCTGAGTCATCGACCAGGAAGGACTTCAATCCCAGATCAATGCCCATCGTGTTATCCATTGTCGGCATTGCTGGAGTATGTTCGGGAACAGATGAATCTTGCAATGATAACGTGATGTAATATCCGTCCACTTTGCGAGTAATCATCGCGGTTTTGACGGCAAACCCATCAGGCAATGGACGATGTAGAATCAGCTTCAGCCTACCGATTTTGGGCAGTTGAATGAATCGTCCATCAATATGCTTTGGTTTTACGGGGTCAGGAAAGGAGATCGAGCGATAGCGTCCTTGCCCTTTGAATCGTGGTTTGCCACTTCGCTTACCGTTGCTATCGCCACTTAACCATCGGCTCATAGTCTTCTCTACTCGTGCAATCACATCTTGTAGGGTGTGAGACGGTAATTCTTTGTATTCGGGAAACAGTTTCTTGGAATTGACCAAATCCCGTTTTTGAGAATAAAAGTCAGGACGGTCTTTTAACTCTGGTAAGTGGCAAATGAGCGGACAAGCATTGATGCCACAACGATTTTGCTCCACCAGTTGAACCGCTCTGCTAACCGATAATTATACTGTCGCCGTGCAAGTTCAAGCCATTGGTCGATCGTGGCTTGCTGGTCTTTGGTCAGTCGTAGTCGGTATTGGTAAGCGGTTTTCATGCTAGTATTGTAACGTAATTTGCGTTACACAATAATGCCTAAAACAACTTTTAATATTAGGATTGAAGAATCCGAGATGACATTGCTTGAAGCCTATTGCCAGCAAGTCGGTAGAACCAAGACGGATGTAGTTAGGGAGTTGATCCGATCCTTGAAGCGGAAGATATCTGATTATCCCGATAGATAATTGGCTGTTGACGACGAACGCGAAGCTAATCCTTTAGGACTCACCTTTCAGGTAGAGCGCGGGGCTGCTGCTGCAAAAGCTCAAAATCTTGTTAATGTCTACCAACAGCACATCAACATCAATCTAGCTGAAAGATCGCAGGTATGATACCTTAGCTGAAATTGGGTGTCTTTTATCTGTTGATTGAGCCAAATTAACTGTTCGATAGATATTTGGGTTAATTCCTTACGGAGAAAATAAAGTCGTTTGGGATTTTTAATCTCTGCTAATTTAGCAATAGCCGAATCATTGAGATTTTGACTGCTGCCAATAGCAGTTTGCATCAAGATAGTAAACTGTGTACTCAAGCTAGCTAAGATCGCCTGTTCGTTGGTGAAAGCTTTAAGTTTAGTTACATAGGTAGAAATCTCTTCCCGTCTCCGCCTAAGAATCATCTCCTTGAGGTCGATGGCAGTAGCATGAACAGAAGGGATTATTTCTTTCGTTAATTCTAAAGAAGGGGAAAGAGAAAGTAAGGCTAGAGTTTCTAAACCAGAACGCAGTAGAGGAAAGTTATTATTAAGGGCTAAAAGAAGATAGTTTTTAACCTCATAACTCAAATTTAAGCCAAATTGTTCTGCATAGTAGTCAATTGCTTGTTTAATTTCTCCCAAACTCCAGTTGCTTGGTAAAGTAAACTCGGAAAGTAGGTAGGGTTTTAATGCCTGTCCTAATTTAGTTCGCCCATCAAAGTTCTCACAAACAATAAACAGTAAGTTTTGAGACCTTTGTAGTTTGGCAATAGAAGAAGTGTTTAGTTTCAAGTCTTTTGGCGATACTTGCAATACCGTAGCGGTAACAGAATCGATTAAACTTTGGGTTAAACACTTAAAATAAGCTTCTTTAAGTTGATCGGTTTTGGAGTACTTCTTTAAATTGTTTTTCTTCAATATATATTGAATCTTTTGTTCGATCAGGGTTGTGTCGTCCCCTGTAAGTAAAATAATCATGGTAAAAATCTAATTACAAAATGCCAGTCTTAGATATTTATCTCGAACTGGCACGGGTTTTAACTGGTTGTCATCCAAGTCAGATACACGCTCCTTGGACAATCTGACTAGTTTGATGGCTAGTTTGAAAGGCAAGAGGTTGATGAACTGATTGCGATACTAGTGTAAGCAATTGAACCTGGGGATGAACTTGAGTTTGAGGTGTTGGTACTTGTCGAAAATCAGTCTGAAGAGGAGTATTTGTAGCTTGATGATGATTATGGATTAGCTCGTCTCTTATTGAATTTTCTGCTGTATTCTCTTTCTTCGGCTGCCAAACTGTAATTGCTTCGTACAAAGCCAAGCGACAGTTAGTAACTGCATTGGAACTCGTCCCTAAGCGATTGACGGCTGGTAGAATTACTTCTAAGACCCGATTGAGATTAAAGATAAACTCAGATTTGATATTGGGCATAGTCATCATATTAATGGCTGTATCCACCAAGCTAATTAACAATTGTTTGGGATAAAAGCCTTGCTCTATTATCCTCTGAACAATGTTATTGATAGTTAAGTAATCCCTCATCTCAAAGGCAAGAAATAGATTTTGAATCTCATGTAGACTGATTTGGGGACATAGATCTGCTACGGTTACTTGGGGGGAAATTGTTCCCAAAGTCTGCAAACATTGTCTAATCGAACCTTTGTTGTAGTCATAGATTATGTTTGCCTCCTCCTCAGTTAATGGGATCTTTTCGTTATGGGCAACACTATTTAGATAACCTATAACTAGATCTCGGTTGACAGTATTAAATCTCAAGATTCTAGCTCTAGATCTAATAGTCTCCAAGAGCTTGTCTTCTTCAGTCGTACACAACAAGAAGATAGTATTACGTGGTGGTTCTTCAAGGATCTTGAGTAAAGCGTTTTGTGCGGGCTTACTCATTTGATGTGCCTCATCAATAATATAAACTCTGTATTTAGAGATAACAGTATTAAGTTTGCACTGTTCAATAATCTCTCTGACATCATCAACACCGTTACGGTCAGCACCATCAATCTCATTAATGTCTAAATGTTGGTTTCGTAGGTGAGCTTGACAGGAATCACATTGATTACAGGGTTCAAAACCATCCCGCTGTTTGCAGTTTATAGCTCTGGCAATAATTCTAGCTAAAGTGGTTTTACCAGAACCAGATGAACCAACCAAGATATAAGTAGTGTGAATCTGTGGTTGATTGAGACTGGCAACAGCAATATTTACTGCCACTGACTGTCCCACAATTTGATCGAAACGAATTGGTCTATATTCTACGGCTAAACTCATATTCTTTTTATTATTAAATTCAAAAACCTACCCAGACCAAAACCTGGGTACTACATTTTCCTAACCAAGTCCGACAGGACTATTAACTAGAAACTAATTGAGCCAAACAGTACATCGTGTTTTTATCGTTGATGACGATACGACTAGAACCTTTTCTTTCTGCTTCTGCCTCTAAATCTAGTTTGAATTCTACAGTCTGCTCGTCAATTGCAGAGATGACCTTGATTAAATAATCCGTATGCAGCCAAAGAATTATAGATTCGTCACGATCGCAATTACAAAATACATTTTCGGCTCCACTACCTGTTTCTGTTGCATGGGACAACTGACAATTATCCCCTTCAATTTTAAATTCCACTTCATCAGACATTACCTGTTGTCTTTTGAGAGCATTTAATAAATCTAAACGATTGAAAGTCACGCCAAGATCGTTGTCTTCTAGCGACGCTTTGATTTTTTCTAGATCTGGATATTCGTCACTTTGAAAAGTTTCTAAAGTACACTCTGTATTACTCCAATTAAATCTTATGGAATTATCTGCAACAGAAAGAATCAAGTCCTGAGCATTACTAGCAATAAAAGAAATTGCTTTCTTAGGTAAAACTAGTTTGATATCTTCCTCAATTACTTCACTTACATCATCAGTCTCAACCTCTTCGATAATCATAGTTGTAGTCCCCATTCCTGGAGTAGATAAACCAGTTAAGGTAAGTATTAAAGATTCTTCCCCATCTTCATCTTCTAACCGTTGGATTTGGAAGCAGACCCCACTAGTCACTTCTTTGGGGTCACTATTGAGAAAAGGCAAAACTTTATCTAAAGCCTGTTTGAACCTATCGGCTTTGATTGTAGCTACAGGAATAAATTCAGAGTTATTTTGAGGCAGAATATCTTTATAAGTATTGAGTCGCAAATTATAAGTTCCTTTGCGATTGGCAATGCTGACTTCATTTGAATTTAGTTCCAACTTTTGAGTTGAGTTGTCTAATCTAGCAGCAATATCATTAAATTGTTTACAACTTACTTGAATTGGTTCTAGATGTTGAGCTTTGGTAGCCTTGTGCAGTATCTTTATTTCAATAGTATCTCCAGCAGTACTAAAAATTGATTGACTATCCTTAACTTCAATCTTTAGGCGGTCTAATCCTTTTTGGTTACAACCAATAGCCGTATTGAGCAGTCTTAAGTCTTGAGATAGTTCACCTGGTTTAATGCTCAATGTACACTGAGATGAAGATGTAGTTGACGCTGAGTTTGATGTTGGCGGAGCTTCTTCGTTCTTGTTTTGAATTTGATTTGTTTTAGTTGTTTTAGTAGTGGTTTTACTAGCAGTTCTTGGCATAATTAGTTTATCTATAAATTTAATAACGAGTTATCGCCCTTTTCAAGGCGACAGCCTTCTAAATACAGCTTGATTTGACACAAAGTCTGCCATACTTGCCATTTTGGACTGTGTTCGCTTAACTGTGGTTGACGGAGTAGATAGGCAGGGTGATACGTTGCCCACACTGGATACTCAAAATATTGATGCTGAATCCGCAATAGTTTCTCAAACTTAGTTGGGGTATTTAACATGGTTCTAGCTGCCACTTTACCCAGACAAAGAATCGCCTTGGGCTTAACCAAAGCAATCTCACTCTGCAAAAATCCCCAGCAACTTTGACACTCAGCTTTGGTGGGACTGCGATTTTCTGGAGGACGACAGCGTACCACATTGGTTGTATACCAAGACTCCAATCCTACCGACTCCAGCATAATGTCCAACAGTTTACCCGAATCACCTACAAAAGCTAGACCATCCTCATCCTCTACCTGTCCTGGTCCTTCACCAATAATCAATAATTCTGCTTGTTTCTGACTGTACCGCCCCGCTACTACTTGAGTCCGATATTTATGCAGCCCACAAGCATGACAATTATTTGTATGAGTTTCTAATTCTGCCCAGCTATGACAGACTAGCTTAGGCTTAAATTTAACTGGTGCAGAGCGATCGCCTATCAATGGCGAGCTAAATTTGTGTTGAGCCATATAAATTAACCAGAATAATAACTTGGTCAATTTAAGCCACCAGGCTATTAGTTAAAGCTGAAGTGTAACCAATGGTTTATCTCTCAGTTGGCGATCGCTTAACCGAACAGCTTATTGGTGTTAAAATTAAGCGAAATAAAAAAAGAAATATCGCTCAACAGTCAGAGCGCAAGCTCTTAAAGAAGAATTTAAGCGATAAACTCTGGAGGAAGTGACGATTTAATCTATTCAGGCAACTTATCAATAAATTTTGTCACTCTTCTTGCTTTGATAGTTAGTACTGGTTGATATCCTGCTGCGGTGGAATTGTCGTAAATTACAGTATGCTCAGTCTTCTGTATTGCTGTTGCTAAATTAGCTAAACTTCTTGTATATCTGCGACGCACATCTGGCTCTGGTACATTGTGTCCACCTTGTGCAACTCTTTGAGCCACACGCTTGATGTTGATTTGGACATCATTAACACCCACATAAATTAAGTTAACTTGCCAGGCATTGCTGAATGAGTAATGATAAATGTTGCACAATAGAGGAATGAAATGTCCTAAATGCGACTCAACTTCACCTAGAAAAAATGGTTACCGTCGCGGTAAGCAATGTTATCAATGTCGCGTATGCGGTCGTCGTCTTGGTGAGCATTCCCTTGCGCCTGTCGGCGACGCGGGGTCTCACCGCAGTTCGTCGAATCCCCAGTGCCCAAAAGTTACCCATTAGAGGTTAAACAACTATGCCTTAAAATGTATCTCAACGGAATGGGATTGAGAGGAATCGAACGAGTAACAGATATTCATCATACGACAATTATGAACTGGATTGAGGAGGCAGGAATGGAATTACCTGATACACCTGAAGAAGGCGAAATACCTGAAATAACCGAAATTGATGAGCTACAGACGTTTGTTGGTAGTAAGAAAAATAAGGTCTCCTAAAGGATACCGCTTCGCATATGGATTTGGACTGTGGTAAACCATTGGCAACCAGGTATTCTATTATGGACAGTCGGCGATCGCAGTAGTGAAACATTTAAGCGTCTTTGGTTGACTATCAAATGTTGGCAAAGTTTTTGGTACGTGAGTGACGGTTATCCTGTTTATCCTTGTTTTATTCAACCAGAAGACCATCTTGTGAGTAAAACTTACATGACCAGAGTTGAAGGCGAGAATACTCGACTCAGACACTATTTGGCTCGTTTACCCTCATGGGCAAGGGCAAGCATCGAAAGACTTTATGTTACTCAAAATCAATTGAAATGCTCAAATATTCAATTCGTCTGTTACTCAACTATCTGAAGTTTAAAACTGTTCCTGCGATCGCCTAAATCATTACTCATTCAGCAACGCCACTTGCCACCCTTTTTGTTTGGCTTGCGTCATCATCTTAAGATAAGTGTTGCCAGATAGGGTTGTTTCTACGGCAAAGCTTTCGTTATTAGCTAAATAGCTACGAGCGCGTAAAAGAGCCTGTTTGCCACCAGCTATTGCTGCTGTTTCAGGAGCATCTGGTCTAATTATTCGTGCTTCTAAATCGGGATCGATAACTGGAACGCCTAAAGTCTCTTGAGTGTAGCGAGTAAAGGTACTTTTGCCCGAACCGTTAGAACCTGCGATTACAGTTAGAATGGGTGTGGCAGCGGTCATTATTAAGGAAGGGGGCGGATAATTTCTTCAGTTCCGCTTTCGTCTAATTTGTATTCAAAACGACGACCATCTGGTAGTTCCATAATCGAAATTCCTGACCAAGAGTAAAAAATCGGATGACCGTTCGCTTTATGGATGGCAATTTCTTGTTTCAAACCATCTTGCGCTAGATGTGTCAGTTGCTCAACTAGTTGAGAAAACTCGCTTTCTGTTTTGATATTAGCTTTGGTCATTTTTAAACTTTTTTCAAAGGTTTTTAGAAGTATTGTCCCACTTTTACAGAACTTATTCTTTAGTGGAGCATATGATTAACTATTTTATTAGATTATTTAGTTTTCCTGCGGTGCTTGGGAACATTCTTAAATCTCACCTTTGATCTATTGCACTATTTTAGCTGTGTCAGTTCAGTACTGTGCGTTAGAACGGAAGGCAATTAGGGAGAAAAAATATCTTTGCTCCCTAATTTACTGTTATTTTTGCTGATAATATTTTTCAGAATATTCGTTTTTAAGTGATTGAATATTAAGTTTATGAACAGTTATTAATTCTTGAATTTTAGAATCACTAATTTCTGTAAGTATATAATCTTTAAATTCTTTGAAAAAAGATTTAACATTATCTCTAAGTGATTTAAGTTTTCCTTTTCTCATAATTTCGACATCATGGGTAAAGTTTCCTTGTGCTGAAACATTTTTCGTAGGAATAATTAATATCCTTTTTACCTTCTCTGTATTGTACTCTTGTTCAAACCAGGCACAATGATTATTCATTTGCCCCGTTTCAGTTTTAGTTATTTCATTCCGCGAATCTTCAACCTCACTCTTACATTCAAAGATAAAATAATCACTCTTAGATGCACACCAAAGATTATCTGGACCTTTCTTAAATTCTTTATCGGGTCTTTGACTTAAAAAACCAATTGCGTTACCTAAGTTTTGAAGTGCTTTCTCAAACTTTTCTGAAGGTTGACCAAAACTCAAGTTTTCAAGAATTTCGTTGACGCTCATCATAAGTTCTTCATGGTTTTTGTATGAAGATATCCAATTGTTAATTCTCTTGATTCTATTTTCACTTATATAGCTTAGTTTTTGATAACTTATACCTTCTTTAGGTTTTAAGAGCTGTGAATTTTTTTTATAGGCACTTTTTTGAATTTTGTTGGACTCTGATTTACTAAGTTTGTATTGATAACGAGCAAGAGTTTGTAAATACCAACCTTTTTCTATACATTCATCAATATCACAAGAGTTAATTATCGATTGCATATAACTTATTGCTTTTTCTGGTTCATTTTTACAAAAACTTTCTTCTGCTTTTCTTTCTAACTCTAAAATTTTAAATATATCTATTTTGGAAACTGTTTGCTGTCTATTATTCCTGCTTTCATCCATTCTTTCTTTATAAAATTCCTTCCAGCCTTCATCTCTATTTATACATTGCCCAATTAGGTCATAAATGATTTTGATGGGATTATGCTCTTGTGGCAAAATATCCTCTTTTGCCATTTGGGAAATTTCAATTCCTAGCTCTATCTGTTTTTGAGTTTGATTTGAAAAAAATCTATTTGAACTTGCGCTTCTAAGAAATTTAACTAAATCATCTCCAATCACAAGAATCACGCTATAATCTTTTTCGCCTCTCACACTTCTACCAAATCCTTGTTCTATTTTTTGAGCAGCTTTAATATTAACTAAATCACTATTTTCCCTGCATTCTTCTTCATATCTTTCAGTCAGAGAATCTGAATATGGCATTGAATCAATTATTAAAATACGACAAGCATCATCTGGAAGATCTATTCCGTCATATCTATTAACAACAACAGTTGTATTACTATAATTACCAACTTTTAATTTTTTAACCTCTTCAATAATAGTATTACTTTGAGTAACTACAGAACCTAGGTTTTTATAAAATTCCGCTTTTTTAAAGCTAGATGTAATTACAACTCGACCAAATTTTGCATCAATTTTGACTTTTGCAAACAAATTAATAATAGAGTCTCTCTTTAAATCTTCATGAATCACTGATGGAAGTATAATCATTTTTTCACCAGACCACTTTTCAATTTTAGGAATCAGTGAATTTTTAATAGCATTTGCATTTAGCCCAAGTCCTTTGATAAAAAAAGAATCATTTTGGGTTGTAGCTGACATTAAGATTTTGTGTTGAGCTTTACTGAAAGTACCAAACTTTTCTACTGGACTTAAGATAGTTGAAATTTCTAGTTGTTTTCCACTAAAAAAACATTGGCAATTATCAAGATCGTCTTTAATTAAATTCCAACAAAACATTACTTCCTGCTCGTTTTTATGTTTTAGTAATGCTTCTAAAAGTTCTGATTTTTTATCTTGCCAACTCCAATAAGGTACTGGCAGCAATATATCATAATCATTGCCTTCTTTTATTTCTAGAAAGCTACCTTCTCCTTGCTCTTTTAAATCATCTTCAAAAAGCTGAAGTAGTTTCTTATATAAAGGATGTTGATTGTTAACTCTTATTTTGAATGATTCATTAATAAAATCTATGCAAGCGTGTGAATCATCTAGAATAATTGTGTTAACTTTTTGATATTTTCCACCTGTACCAAAAATGGATTTACCATTAAAAAGTTTTTGAACATGAGTTATTAAAATCTTTTGTGAATTTAAAAATTGAGCGGGTAAAGAATTGTCATTACCAATATTGACATATCCAATACCAAATTTCTCTGCTTCTGAACAGGTTTGTTCAACTAAATATTTATTGGGACATACATATAGACAAGGAGCTTTATTTTCATTTAATTTCGATTGTAGTATTAAAAGACCAATCAAAGTTTTGCCCTGTCCAGTATGTAATTTTAAAATTAAGTCTTCCTCTCCTTTTCGATGTAAATACCATTCTGTTAGTATCTCCTTTTGTAATGGACGAAGAGGTCCTGTTTCGCTTCTTCGATCTAATTCGTCATAAATCTCAACTGGATTTATCTTTTTCTGAATCGATTTTGAACCTAGCTTACTTTTAAAATCAACCATTCGGCTTAATCTTTACAACAAACTTCTTGATGAAATAACTCATCAATCTTATTCGATACTTAAAATAAGTGCTATTGATTGCCAGAGCGATCGCCCATCTCTTTTGTTTTACCCATCTTTAAATCTATGCTTTACCCATAACTCTTGAAACTATTATGATCAGATAAATATAGGCATTTCCAAGCAGAAGCAAGATCGTGTAATCTTTGTAATCCTCCCCAAAGAGTTTTGACTCCAGGAAGACCATCATGTCGGCAACCCAAAAACCCGCCTAGTTGAGCAATCCAAAGAACAGCCTGTCGAAGACTCGGAGGCTCTTTACTTAAAAGTATTGTTAAATACTACTTGACTTATCCTCTTTTTTCTTCATTTCATCATCTTGGTATTTTTGAACTTAATTTAGATGCGTAGCCCCTGCAAATAGGACTAAAGTACGAGCCAGTTTGTTAGTCAAATGAGGGTTGATAAGCATCAGCTAAATCTAAAACTGTAGCTGTAACTTTTAAATTTATACCGAAATATCATGAGTCAAACACCAGATTCTGGTCTTAAAATCAGGGTCTACAACATAGCTCATCAAGATTATGACGGAGTTCAAGATATAGGCAATTGTGTCCTTTCTCAATTATTACCCGATGCTGCCGAACGGGTAGTTGCAGTTAAAATTGATGACGAGCTGCTGCGGGCTACTAGGGATAAAGAATACAACTATCAAGCCTATTTTTCTCAGTTAGATCACCTTAATTTAGGAAATTGTACTGAAGTCTTACTGGCTTCTGGAGGTACTGTTTTGATGGCAGAACCAGAAGTAGTTGCCCAAATACGAGACCAATTTTTTGCTTCTCAACCAGATCACTGCTGTCGTTACGGCTCATTGTTAGTGTCTAGTTGTAAAGAGGGTATTTCTAAATTAGAACCATCAATTACCGTCAAAATTGTTGATTTTGAGCATCAAAATGAAATGGAGCGAAAGGTAGCAAAAGACCTACGCACGGGAGACTGTCACGGCAAGATTTCTCCTCGTCTTTCTACTATGTTGGGAGGAACTGCCGATACTCCTTTTCAATTTCGTTTAGCCAATTCTGATGTCAATAGTCCTCTACCAGCATTTATTGCCAAAGGGACAGTGGCGGTAGATAGAAAAAGAACGGAAAATCGCGGTTACGATCTAGTACTCGATCGCAGTTCTATTAAGGGTTGGGCTAAAAATACTGGTCCGATGAAAGTTAGTCAAATCAACAACCAATGGTGCTTGGGTTTTAAAGATAATTTAACCCCCCAACAAGTTCAGGATTTGAATTATCTACCGACCATTCTGCAAAATCAGGGTGTCTCTTATCAAGTAGATCCTACCGATAATAGTTATATTCTCAATAACCCCAGCAAACAGGTTTTAGACAGTTTGGCAGATATCTACGATTGGGGGTCAGACCGTATTGCCTGTGGTGTCTACCAGATGCCAGGGTTGGTGATGGGTAATAACTCTAATGCTCAAGTTCAAGAGTATAAAAATTCCTGGCAATTGATGCAGTGGTATTCTCCCCAAGCTATCGAACAGGATATCGTTCCAGCCACTATGGCTGAAGCTGAATATCTCAAGACTATTCAGAATGACTATCGTCTTTTATCCAAATATATTGTTGAGAATCACGACAAAAAACAAGACTTGAAAAATATTGATACAGAAGAATCAGATCTTGAAGACCCTCAAGACAAAGACGAATTTGGTTTGATTGAAGTCCTCAGAGCCGATACTAGAGGAGAATTGGCACATCATCCTAAAGTGGTTTCTTTTTGTAAAGACCAACTCCGCAGACGATGGTTAGAGTTAGCAACCAAAGGAGCTAACACCCTGATGTCAGCTATGGCACAACCTGCTGAGGTTGAAAGGGGAACAATTATTGCTTCTCATCTCCAGAACGGAACAGAGGTAATCGTCACCCGCTATCCGATTATTAACAAGGACAACATTCGTCGTTATGTAGTCGATAACGAGCAAGTTCCTGAATTGATCGACACTAAGGGTTGTGTTTTTATTAATCCTGCTGATGCGATGGATTACCATCAATGCGACTTTGATGGCGACCAGTTGGTTTGTACTCCAGCAGATCTGTTACCTCATATTACAGCAGAGACTCGTATGGCTTTACCTCAATATGATGAAATGGGGAATGATCTCAACCGTGACTTTAATCCTGTAGTTAAGAAAGAAAAGCAAGCCTATGCCCAGTCCGACCTCAAGCATATAGCTTTAGCCGTTAGACTAAATTCTATTGGTAGAATTGCCAATGCCATAGGTAGAGTTAATTGCGCCCAACCCAATCCCGAAGCAGATGTCAAAGACCAACAATACTTTCTCAAGTTTAAATCGGGTTTGATGGACACCCTATTTGATTCTTTGCAAATAGAGGTAGATAGTCCCAAGTCAGCAACTCGTTATACGGATTACTATCAGGATCTGGATAAACAACTCGAAAGTCCTGCTTTTAAGCTACCCTTTTTTGACTTTAAACAGGACGAACGGGTCTTCAACTCCGCCCCCATGCCTGTAGCTCAAAATGGTTCGGTAGTGGACATACTACCCCGTTACATCAGCCAGACTTGGCAGAGTTGTGAACTCAATCAAATGCGGGTAGAACAGTTCGGTTATTTATTGCACAAACAAGAAAATGTTCTAGACGAGGCATCCAAAGTCACGGTCAACCAATTAGCTAAAAACATCTTGCAACAATATAACGATACGGTCAAAACCGCGATTCGAGAAGGTAACTCCGATCCCAAACAAGTCAAACAAAGATTTGCTCAGACCTACAGCAGTATCAAAGAGCAAATTATGACTGCTCAGTTAAGTTCAACTGCCAAAGACGAATTAGCTGCTCATCTTTGGCAGAAGCAGCATGGTAATGATAGTGAAAGTCAAATGAGACGTAAATGTTTGGATATTTGCCGTCATTTCGATCCTACTATCTATACCTATCAAAAAAGCGAACATGAATATCAGCGAGATCTAAGGAAAGGTCAACCAGCTTATATAATTGAAGCCCCTTTTGAATCTAGTTTATTTAGCAATCAGGACAGAAGGGATTGTGCTACTTATATTAAGGAAATATTGGAGGCTCAAGGACAAAATTTTGAAGCTACTTTGCACCCAACTAAGCCCTGTGTACAATTTGCCGTTAAAAACATCGATCCTAATTGCAAACTGCTATTTGAGCCTTTTCACGACCCTAACATTGCCAGACATCACGATCTAATTGACATCAACATAGCCAAACAACAGTTGTATAACCAAGACCGTACACTGTACAATCAGCTATTTACCTTTAGTTCTGGAACCAAAAAATATAATCCAATCAGTATCACAGCCCCTAGGCATATGGATTGGGTATTAGGACAGAAATCTGCTAAAGCTTCATTAGTTTTTTCTGTATTACCAGATCGTATTACTAAAGCTTTAGGTCAGGAAATTAGTAAAGTTGAAGTGCTGGGGAAAGAGCAAAATGCCTATGCCCAACATGACTTTAGTTCTCCTTATTATCAAGGAAGAGAACTAAACTTTACTGTGCTTCCCTTTAACGACACTACTTCAGACCGCCACAAAGATCCAATAGTCTATATGCAAAACCCTGGAGATGAAAATTACTATTCATTGGGCATTTTCGCCAAGAACTCCAGTAAATTGCCCTTATCTGCGACTTTTACAGGTCAAGTAATGATGAATGGACGTACCATAGATCTTTTTGTCAAACCAGGCTCAATTATCGTTCTCGAACCAAAAATGCCCCAAAGTCCTAAAAAACTTAGGAGTAAACATCTACGCCTAGAAATCAAATCTACTAGACAAGCTAATGCAGAACGTCTTTCAGCAATTAAAAGTCGGCGTAAAAATCGGGAGCATACTTCCCAAAATCCCCAGAAAGTAATTGCTAATTTGCCTTTTTCTGGGCAGGCTCAAACTCAATTAGAAAACCAATTTGAAATTTAATCAATCTTACATAAAATCATGTCATATAACACTAAAAATCGCAAAAATAATCGCATTCAAGACCTCAATCAAATCGCCTACGTCAAAAGCATTTTAGAAACTGCCGTCAATCATTGTCAGCAAAGTCAAATGTATGTTCCCGAAGTCTATCAAGCTACTGCCCAAAGAATTGCAGACCTTAATTCTCTTAATGACCCGACTAAGCCCCGAATTACCTTCAATACCAAACAGCAGGCAGTTAGAGGTCAAGATAGTCCTATTACTGAATTGACTGCCACTATTGGGGATAAGACTAGTAGCAGTTACTTTTTGCTCAAAGACTCTCTGCCTGTAGGAACTCAACCAAGTCAGGAACAGTTAACTTATTTACGTCCCGATGTTGTCTCCGCCAGAATTGCAGCTAGTTTAGGTATAGCCCAACTACCTCAAACGGTTCCAAACGGACATCTCACGGGTGTCCTAAAGGATACAGCTTCGCATATCGGGAGACCCGACACCCCGTGTCCTCCTGTTGCTACCCCTACTATCCCAACTCCAAATAATAACTACGTTATCAGTCCTCCCCCAACCACTATTCCTACCACGTCTAAAGCTGGTGCATTTGCTCAGGGCATCAATACGACTCAATCCCAAGCCAATGTTTTAAATAGTCCCATGCCGATACGCGAAACGGTTGTAGATCAATTAGCAGCTTTGGCTACGGAAACTGTCTCTCAAGTACCGTCACCAGTCCCAGCAGCACCTACTTCTAGCCCCAATCTCAATCAACAACAGGTCAATGTCAATCCATACCAAAACACTGTTGTTTCTGCTCCAGTTCCGACATCAGAAACTTACTCAGAGCCTACAAATCCTTTACCGTTACAACCTCAAGCACCCCAACCAATCCACAACCCTCAACAGGCACAAATAATTCAGGGTACTACTGAGAATATCAAGCTGACAGGAAAACTTAGTAACTCTGTAGGTCAAACTCTCAAACAAATGTCCAAAGGACAAATTAATCCCATCCAGTTGTACGGAGATACCTTGCAAATTATCGGTCAGTTTTTGATGGGCAGTGCAGCTGGTATTAACGAAGCTCGACTAGAAAAGATTATGAAACAGATCGAAAAAATCGAGCAAGAAAAAGAAGCTGTGGACAAGCTCAGAAAGCAAACAGGTCAAAAGCTAATGGATTTAGGACAAAATCCAGTCGTTGAATCTGATATTAATCTGACCCAGAACCAAACGACAGTTTTGCCACCCCAACCTCAATCTTCTCAATTCCCTTCAACCAAAACTGGTGCTGCTCCCGTTCCGACAGCTAAAATCGAATCTACTGTTGAAGCTCGTAACACTAATTCCCAAATTGAATCCGAACCTACCGCTATTGAAAGGTTACTTAAGTCTAAAGCTCCAATTGAGGAGAAGCTAGGAGCAATCGAAAAGACTTTGGACAAGATGTTAGAGGAGTTGACTAACACTAGAAAAGCTTTAGAGTCACTTCAAACTTCTATCCAGTCGCCACAACAGCAGAACCACGATAAGGTTTTAGAAACCGAAGCTAAAACTGATATTGCAGCTGTGAACAACATCCCAGGAGCAGAAGTACCTGTACGAACCGAAATTGACACCGAGATTATAACTGAAGCCAAAAGCCATTTTGAAGCAGCTAAAGAAGTAGAAGTTCCAGAGGTAGAAGTAGATTCAACACCTGATGAAAATTTGGATATCGGTTCTGAATTGGCAGATACTATTTCTAGTTATGAAGGTGACTTAACTAAACTCAATCACTATCTCAAGTCTGCTAACCTGCAAATTGATATCGCAGAGTCTGGTTCTAGTTTGAAGATCGAAGAACTGGAAAATGGAATTCCTAATATCTTATTAACCGCTGAAGCTAATGGAGAAGGGTGGGATATCAACAGCCAAATTAGTGATTCGGTCAAATTAGATGTAATGAACAGTTTTATTGAAGCGGAGAAGTTGGCTCTAGCAGAAACCAACGAATCTCAACCTCAACAACAGTCCTCAGCTCCTGTAAAAGAAGAACTCTCTATGGATCTGGCTTAAAAACAGCCTAATGTTTGGCATTTTTCTTGATCGCTTACAGCAAAGCCAAACAGCAAAAAAATTTCCTTAGTCAAACTATCTAAATATTATTAGGTTGATCAGCAGATAAAATAAGCTCAATCATAAATCCAATCAGATAAAAATGGTTTAACTTTAGTCAACAGCACTCGTAAGTTTTGATAAGGAACTAAATTCTCATGCTGAAGGCGACCGAGAATAATGCCTGAATGTCTTTTTTGAGTTTGAGCAAAGTTAGTTATTGCTTTTTTGGAAAATTTCGGTTGAGTTTCAACTACAAAAGAATTTAAAGCTTGTTCATCAATTAACCAATTACGAGCCAGTTGGTTTGCTTCTTCTTCTTCTGAATTTTTTTCTAGTTCGTCAAGGTTATCTAAATAAACTCCTTGATGTCCAGCTACTATATGACCTAGTTCGTGCATTAAACTAAACCAAAAACAATCGATTCTATTATGTCTCAAAGTAAGGGCGATTACTGGATGATTTCCCAAATAAAAAGCAGCACCATCTAAATATGTTTTGTTCAGATGGGGAACAATCGCAAAATGAACGCCCAAATCGATTAACATTTGAGGAACATGGGCTATATCTTCTTCTTTTTCAGCACAGCTAAGAATATTAGGAATTGCTTCAGTCAGTTTATCTAGCTGAAATTCTCCAAGTGTTTGCTTACTGGCTACTTGCTCGACTCTTTTACACCAAGCAATTTTAGCGTTATGTTCTGGTTCGAGCATTTCACTGTGACGGGCGACATTTATCCTCAGCTTCTGGGGACAAGCTCCTGAATTCGATTCAGGAGACGCGCCCTTACGGAAATTGACAAAAAATTGAGGACTTTCTTGGGGTGATTTAATACCTAAAAATTGACATACAGATTGCTCAAGTTCATCTAAGGATTCTGTTGATTTTATCCATTGGCGTTTAATCAACTCAGAAATTGGCGCAAGAGTATATAATCGACTCCGACGCTCAATTTCCTGCTCTTTCTGCTTTTTTTTTGCCAGATTTAAACGATAATTGGTTTCTAAATTAGTCCAAAATTCCGCAGTAGTTCCTAACGCTGCTGATAATTCTCTAGCTGTCTCTGGAGTAATTTGTTTTGTTCCTTTGATGATTTCGTTGATTGTTTGTGCTGGACGATTGGTAATTTCGGCTAGATCTTTTTGTGTCCAAGCACGAGCATCTAATTCTCGTTGTAAAATGCGTCCTGGTGATATCGCCCTAGCTGGTGTTAAAGTGTTGCTCATTTTTGCTTCTCCCCTTCCTTAGTGATAGTCCTCAATATCAACGATTAAGACATATTTGCCTAATTCATCTTTCTCAAGTATCACAATTAAACGCCATTGTTTATTTAGACGTAACGACCTTTGATTTTCCTTACCTCGTTTACCTGAGAGTTTTTCAAATCTTAGACCCTTATTGGCGTATAAATCTTGTTCGCTTTCGGCTGCTGCAATAATTGCCATAACTTCAAAAAAGTCATCTACAACCCCAGGATATTTGTGAGCATTTTTTTCCTCTGTATAAAGTAGTTCTATTTTATTTTTCTTAAATTTAAATCTCACATCTCACCTTCTATGAATACAGAAGAGTCTTCCGCATTATAAACTGCTTGATTCAGTCTTAGGGTGAATTAGTGAATTTATATTTATTTTACACTCAACTCATACCTAATAACTATGAAGATTTAAAATAGTGGCTGCGACAATATTTATGGTGGTAAAGCGACCCGTCTAAATCGCGATCGCCTACAAGAACTACTCTCTGAAAAGGTGTTGGCACGAAATGCGATGGATATTACCAAAATTCAGGGTATTCGCGAAGAAATGGAACGAGTCGAAACCAGGAAATTGCAACCTCATTTTATAGGTTAACGCCAAACAGCTTATTTTGCCCCTCGTACTTTAGTTCGAGATTTCCCATCAAAATTTGGATTCTAATCAGACTAAATATCGATTTAAGACGAGTGAAACCTAAGAGTCTTTAGGGGTTACTCGTCGTTATTTTAGTCATATAAATATTCACTTACATTTAAATTACAAACTTGAGAACCATGACTATTTCCTACGATTACCCACAAGAACCCAAACAAAATACTTTTAAGAAAAAATCTTCTTGGAAACAATTTACCTCCAGCTTTCGAGTTGAAAGCCAAGATCTACCTTTTGCCGTCGGTGGTACTGGCTTAGCTTGCTACCTCGGCTTTACCGACCCAGCTCTTTTGGCTACTATCCTGATGAGTATCGTTATTGCAGGTAGCCTATATTTCATGGGTGCGTGTCTTCCTTTAATCTCCAAAAAGTTCAAATTTAGAGTTTCGATTTGGCACTTATTAACAGTAATCTGTGTTTTTACTCTTACCTTTGGTGCCTGGCAACCTTCTCACGCTCTATTTTTAACTGGTCTACAAACTGCTATTACAACTCTAGTTAGCCAAGGGGGAGTCAGTAGTGTTAGCACCACTCAAATTGCCACCTTATTTACTTTTGTGCGGATTGCTCTAGTCTTAGTTGGAATAGGTGGTGGTTTCGCAGCCTGGCAACAACAGCAGCAGGGACAGTCTATGACTCCAATTATTATGTTTGTCGGCGGTCTATTCGGAATTGTCCTAGCGATCGACATTATGACTGCTGTAATCGCTACAGGTCAGTAATCATTTATTGCAACCATCAAAAGTACTGACATGGAAGTTCCCGAATTAATTTCAATTAACCCTTCTCTCAATCGTCAAGCCAAATTTTTTGGACTTTTACCCATCTCTCAAGTCATCCCAATCGGGATCATTGCAGCTTTTTGTTTTATTACGATAGGCGCGGTAGGAGGAAAAGATAAGCATTTTGGCATCTTGTTTGGATTTATGACTGGGAGTTGGTTATTAGCAACTGGAGCGCATCCTCACGAAATGATAGATCGGATGCGTCCCTTTCCTGGGAAAAACTGGGCTTACACTAGACTCCCCTATGTTTCCCCTCTATCTGAAAATCGTCCAGCTCAACTTAGAGCAGCAATTAAGGATGAAGAACTCACCCTCAGACCTAAGTACATAAATGAAGCAATGCAGAACGGAAAAAAAGAAATTTATCCACCTTTTGTTGGATTTCAGCACTTAATATCTCTCGTCAAGTACACTCAAGAAGGAAAAGACCGTGGTGCTTTGTTCCTCAAGCACAACCAACAATATCAAATTGTCTTTTGTTTTCAATTAACCCCTTGGCACACCAGCTTTACTCCCGAACAGGCTCGTAGATATTGGGAGGCTACCGAAATAGCTGCTAAAGAAGTTATGCCTGGAGAAAGCTTAACTTTCTATTGTGAAAAGTATGCTGACGATACCGAGCAAACCATTAAATTAGAAAAAATTATTGCCGACTGTAATTCAAATGGTATAGCCTTGCTTACTGAATCCGAGTTAAGCCGTACTCAATCTCTATCTAATCGGGGACTTAGACAACATTTTAGTTATACAGTAGCCTGTACCTATACCTTTACTCGTAATGGCGATGTGGGAACAGATTTTGTATCTCAAATTATCAGATTGGGAAACAAATTTCTATCCAGTGCAGCGGGTGATAGCAAGCAGTTGTTACAAGACTTTTACAATGAATCTTTAGATTTAGCATACACCAGAGGCTTTCTAATTTGGCAATCGATTTTAAGAACTACCTGGGGATTGGACGTGATTCCCTTAACCCTAGACCAGACTTGGAAACACCTTTGGTATCAATTTAATTCCCGTTCCAGTCAACCTAAACCCTTACCTAACTATTGGACTTGGGATGGCTATCATTTTGGAGAGGTGGTCAACGAACCAATTCATCCTTTATCTATTCTCTCTCTGGGAATTAATCACATCCATGCAGTCCCCCAACACAATCAACAGCACGACGAAGTGGTTTTAACTGGACGGGGACAAGTCTGCGGTGTAATGACAATTGAAGAAATATCCAATCGCAAACTTACTAAACTCGAACAGTTAAATCACCTATATGAAATTATGGAGAGTA
The DNA here is from genome assembly GCA_002368355.1 of Chondrocystis sp. NIES-4102. Lineage (NCBI taxonomy): Bacteria > Bacillati > Cyanobacteriota > Cyanophyceae > Chroococcales > Chroococcaceae > Chondrocystis > Chondrocystis sp. NIES-4102. The sequence goes on from AP018282.1 coordinate 104,535, forward strand.
ACGATGTTATTGACACTGAGTTTGTAATTCAACTCAATAACATTTCCGCTCAATCTCTAGATCGAGAATTAGAACAAACCATTGCTCAAGCCAACTCCGCTAAACTCATGGCAGAAGAAACAGCCATTGGGCGAGATGTCAGATCGGAGCAGATTTTAGAACAATCCTTTGAGGCACAGAAACTAGTTGGCGGTGGTGGTGCGGGAATTTATCTATCCTTTGTTGCCAAAGTCTATCGACGCGATCGCAAAGCTTTAGATGAAGCCTGTGAACAACTCAGTCGCAAATTTAGTAACAATCTCAAACGTAAAGATAGTTCTGTGTGGGCATTATGGCTGGAAACCCTACCCATGACCATCGGACGTATTCTGCAAAAGACTAGTTTTATCCAAGACCGTCGAATCAAGGTTGATAACATTTCTTTTTATCGTTATTTACCTAATGTCTCTCCAGAAAATGTCCATAAAAATGGCGTAGAACTGATCGTTCGAGGCGGTAAGCCCATCTATCTTGATATGCACCGAGAACATACTCTGCGGGGTTTGATTATCGGTGAGTCGGGTTCGGGTAAATCTGTAATCGCTTGGCAGATGATGCGAGATTTTTTGGCTAATAACATCCCCGTTATCGGTATGGATTCTGCTGTCGGAGGCAATAGCAGTTTTCGTTGGGCAATTAAGATGGTTCAAGGAGCGCACATCGATATCAGTCGTAATTCCAGTAATTTAGTCGAACCTCCAGATTTGCGGTCATATCAAGGGGAAGACTATGAGGTTAGGTTTAATCAATGGAAAAACACTGTGAAAAACACTTTAGTCAACTACATTATGCACGGAATAAAAGAACCTCAATTAGAACAGAGGGTAGAGACTTTAGTAATTGCCACTACGGAAAAATTTATCGACCACAATAAAATTAGAAGAAGAATCAACCAAGCGTTTGAGTCGGGATTTGGCAGCGAAGCCTGGGGAAAAATGCCTGTTTTGATTGATTGGTTAAGTTTTTGTACTAAAGAAAAACTCAACTTACGCAACTTTGAAGAGTTGGATAAAAGAGCAATCAACCAGATTCAAACCCAAATCACAACTCTACTTAAATCCCCCCTGGGAAATACGATAGGGCGTCCTAGTACTTTCGATCCCAATAGCTACATCAAATTCTTCACCATTGTCTCACTTGACAGCGAACGAGATCAAGAGTTGATAGCTCAAACTATTCAAAGTACTTGTATTCGTCTTGCTTTACAATATCCCAAATCTTTAATTGTCGGAGATGAAATTGCCGATCTACTTAAAAAAGGTGGATTTGCCCGAACTTGGGGGGCAATGCACGCTATGGCTCGAAAATCTGGTATTTCTCTTTTGACTATTTCTCAAAATATTGGTGAAATTCAAAAGTGTTCGGCAGCCGACGACATCCTCGAAAACATTTCGTTTAAGTTAATTGGACGAATTACTACTAGTGGTGCAAATAGTTTAGTTAATACTCTTAAATACCCCGACTTAATATACGAAAACACTACCAAATCTTACGTTACCAATAAAGAATTAGGTTGTTCTTACTGGTTATTAGAAAAGCAAAATCAATTTTGGCAGACGCAATTTTTTCCTTCTTTACTCAATCTAGCCATAGTTGCTAATGGTGCAGAAGAAGTCAAAGCTCGTACAGAAATTATGAATCGAGCTATTGAAAACAAGATTAGTCGGTGGTCAGCTTTAGAAGAATATGCTCAGGCAATTACCAGTGGATAAAGTTTACACGCAGTAATTGACAGTTAATTTTAATTTTATAAATACACAATGAAAAACTTTAAGTTATTTATCTTTTTGGTTTTGCTGAGTTCTTGCTTAATGAATGCTCAAATTTCTGTTCAAGCTTCAACTCTACCAAGGACTAAAGATGTTGTTGAAGATCTTTTACCTAAGTTTAACCGCGACACTGCTAAAGAGATCGCAGACCGTCTTGGTCTTGGAGATCTGTTTAGCAGCGTGCTTGATTTTTTTGATGCTATTGAGGGAATCAACGACAAAATCCTTGAAACCCGTTCTCCCGACTGGAACACTATTAAAAATACAATTAAAAATGTAGATACTAGATCCAAACAACTCAGTAGACAGTTAGAGGATAGAACTACCGATAGTTATTCAATTAATCAGGATGAGTCCGAACAGACTCAACGGGAATTTATTCAAAATTCGATTACTGAAAGCACAACTGGAGAAAATGCCCAAAAAACTATAGCAGCTTCTCTAGTAGAAATTGAAGATGCCCTCAAAAAAAGTGGAGATTTGTCAAAAGATTCGGCACAAACAGATGTCTCACAGCAAATCTTGCAAAACATCTCCGAACAGTCAGGCATCAACACCCAATTGTTGGGTACGATCGCTGCTCAGAATATCCAGGCTCAGGAGGATCGAGCTAATCAGATTAATCTAGCACTCCAAGAAGCCCGACACAAGGCAATTGAGACAACCCGTCATCGTCGAGAAGCAGCTGTTGCCAACGATCTTGGGATTACTGCCTGGGGGGCAATTTCAACTCCTTTATTTCTGTATGAGGAATAATCATGGAATTATTATCACTTTCTTTAACTCATATTCCTCTTTTAGCTGAGATTCCCGATTATGGTGTAGATGACGCTCTACAAATCTTACAAAACAACAGTTTTATCTCGAATAAATTAGGTGAAAGTTTTCAATCTCTATGGGATAGCGTCATCTTTGATACTAATTCTGCCTATTGGCGAGCGGTTGTGGCAGGAGCATTAGATTTTGCCCTTTTAGGTTTAATTCTTTACGCTTGGCAGGGCATGAAAAGTGAGAATGACAATCGCCAAAAAATTATCACTGAAGGTATTGCTATGACTATGATTATGGTGATTTTACTAGGTGGTAACGGAGCTATGGCTAGTAGCATTCTAGGTATTACCAGATCTTTAGATGTAGGTCTAACTCGTACTCTTGCTAAAACTCAAGTTCTGGATCTAAGTATAGCTTCTGCCTTAAAAAATATCTCCTTAAGCAACACTGCCCAGGATAGGGTAAACAAACTTCTCGATGAGTGTAATGGAATTCAAGGACAAGAGGGGATTGAATGTCTAGAAAAGCAGGTAGCTGAGATTGAGGAAATTGTTAGATGGGCAGAGGAAAACGATCCGATTGCCAACAATCCAGCTGCTAAGTATGCCAAGGGAATACTCGAATATATTAAAGAACTAGCTAACAATACGGCTAATGGAGATGGGTTTAAAGTTGCAGCTGGGTTGAGTAACACCCTGTTCTTTGGCAACCCCATAATTATGGGTATTGTCAAACTGATTTTTGGTGGAGTGCAGATGGCTTTTAGTTTTGGTTTGGAAGTTGCAAGTATTTTGCACGCCTTACTTTTGCCTCTAGTCATCGGCATCATTTTTACCCCCATTGGAGCTAAATACGTGGAAACTTGGTTACAGGGTTACGTTCAACTGGTCTTAGTTAAGTTTCTCTATATAGCTTTAATCGGCTTGGTAGCTGAAGCAATTGTTATTTCTGAGGCTCAATTTTTTACAGGCATTCCTTTTTTAATTCTTAGTAGTGTTTTAGGACCAGTTATAGCTTTTTTGATGGCTAAAGGAGGTGGTGCGCATCTAGCTCAAGTTGTTGCTTCAAGTACCACTTCTACTCTGTCTAATATAGTTCAGACTGGTGCTGCTGTAGCCACAGGAGGAGCTTCGGGAGCAGGTTCGATGTTAGGCAAATCGATGTTCAAAGCTGGTAGTAAAGGTCTAGCTCGCAGAACTACTCGTCAGAGTTGATAATTTATCTTTTTTTATCTATTAAAAATGTCAATTAAATTATGAATAATATTAAAACCAAACTTGCCCAAAGTAATAATCAAAGAACGGTTTTATTTCAGTTGATCATCTTGAGTTGTATTCTGATGAATATGATGGTTTCCTGTAGTAACAGTGCCAAGATAAATAAGATCAATCAAAAGCAAATTATCGGTGTCCAACTTGCCGATGGTGATGTGGTAACGGCAAAAACTGCCCAGATAAACGAGCGTTCTGATGAAGTTCTTCGTACTTTTATTCAAAAATGGCTTTATTTATCTTTTAACTGGACGACAGCGGATGTAACTGTTGAAGTAGAAGATCTAAAAGTAAAAGTTCCTGGCAATGTCTATGCAGCAACTTTTCCAATTACTACTAAAGACAATTATCGTGCTGAGTATACCAAAGAATTAGCAGCTCTAATTACCAAAGCTACTGGAGGTAGAAAGGTGCAATCCGCCATTAGCATTGAATATATCTCAGAAAAGCCCACTAAGATTCGAGAGGGACTTTGGGAAGTAACGATGGTTTCTACCTGGACTGGAATGGACATAGAAAACGGTCAAGAAGTCTTTCGCATTCCCTTCAATAAAAAAGTTCAACTCAAAACGATTCCCATTGCTAGTAAACCAACATTTCAGAATGCCAAAGAATTGACTGGTATGCAGCAAATCATTAACGAGATCAACCAATACGGACTAATGTTAGTTTCCATTGATAACTATGACTTACAATAATAATCACAACGTAATTGAAGATTTGCCTCCCAGCGATCTTGATATTCAAGCCCGCCGTCGGGTAACTGGTTACCAGTCTCTTGATCCCAGTGTAATTGATACTGGTGTTATTCAACTTGAAAGCCCTACAGTAAAAGATGTTATTGCCGAAAGAGAGGACAATCCTTTCCTGAGATTAGCAGTAGTTAGTGGGGTCTTTGGAATTGTTGTTGTCTTTCTTTGGGGGATTTTTGCTTTCGTTTCGCCTAAAGCTCCCAAAATAGTTGAAACACCAGAAGAGGTTGAAACAGCCCCAGCAGAAATAGAACCTGACTATCAAGCTAAATTGGCATTTCGCGATCAGTTTCACTCCTTAGAGAAAAAACAAAATGAAGTTCTAGAAGTAGAAGTTAATTCTGAACTTCCTTCTTTACCCGTACCTCAATCCACTCCGCCTCTTCCTATCTCTGATTCTGTAGCTCGTCCGATTCCTCAACCCGCTCCTCCTCGCCCGATTTCGATTCCTAACTTTACAGCTCGTGAGATTTCCCGTCCCACTCCTCCTCGTCCGATAGCTCGCTTGACTAGATCTACAGCAAGAAGCCAAACTGTTTTACCCCTTAAGGTAGACCCCCTAGAAAAATGGACTGCTTTAGCCGATTTTGGGACAAGAGTTTCATCGCGCCAGGTATCAGCTCAAAGTAAAACTATGGCTAAAAGACATAATACATCGACCGATATAGTAACAAGTACTAACGAGCAGATAACTCCGCCAGCTTTACTGCTCAACAAAGTCACATCTCAAGGAGAACTGGGGATTTTGAATCGTCAAACCCAAGCCAGTTTTCCTCAGCCAGCTCCAAAACTCACTTTAAATAGAGGTATCGCTAAAGCCAAAATTGAATTACCTCTAGTTTGGGATAGTTCTCTGACAACTCAAGAACAACAGTCTAGTCAGCTCACTGTAGTTTTAGCAGAACCTCTTTTAGATCTTACAGGGCAGACAGTTTTTGAATCTGGTTCGGTGGCGATTATACAAGTTCAATCAATCAACGATGCCAACGGTTTGGTCACTGCCTATGTTAGTCAAATTAATGACACTACCTTTAGTCCTGGAGAAATGATTTTACGCAATAGCAAAAAATCAGCCTTAGTAGCTAAAGCCAGCAAACGCAGTGATTTTGGCGATCAGTTATTAGCGGGTGGAATTGACACCCTAAGTAATTTTGGGACTCAGTTATTAATACCAGAAACTACTAGTGTCATATCCAATGGTAGTGCTGTTGTTACCAATCAAAGTCGTAATAATATTGGTCGAGATTTAGTGGGGTCAGCTTTAGATGGTTTTGGTTCGACCCTAAATTCCGAATTACAACAGCGCAATACTCGCAACCAAATTGGTGATGGCGGAACAATTTATACTCTATCCCCAGGAGAAACCGTCTACCTTACTAATCTTCGCCCAATTACTATTAATCCTTAAATTAGCGATGAATAAACATTTTTTAAAACAATTAGTCTTTTCTAGTGTAATTGCTGTTTCATTATCTACCGCTTTTACTCCAGTCCAGGCAACCAAAGTGCCTGTCAAATATGAATTGGTTTCTACTAAAGATGCTGTTAAAGGGGCAATTCCAATTACTCTTTACTTTGGCAAAGTTATTAGCATTGATTTTACTGAAGTTAGGGAAACCATTACTTTTATTGCTTCAAGTGATAAAAGTCAATTTGTTTATAACACCGACCTACCCGTTGAATCGGGAGAAGCCCAAACTGCTTATCTCCTGCCAAGCAAAAAAGTGGATTTTCAGGGTACTTATCAGACATCTCACCCTAATTTAATTGTTAAAACTATAAATAGTTCGGGCGAATCAAAACAGTACAATTTAATTGTCAGTTTTAGTTCTGATATTATGGCTAGTGCAGGAATTAAATTTGTCCCTTCTAATCAGCAATCTCCTGTAGACTCTCAAAAAATAATGGTTTCTGCCAGACAGCAAATTAATGCAGATGCAGTCGAACATGGCTTAAGAATTGCGATCGCCAAACGGTTTATCAATAGTAACGACCCAGTAGTGAATAACGTCCGTAACTTTGTTTTTTTGCTCCGTAACGGTCATAGTGTTAATGATGCAATTTTAGCCACTCAAATCAATCCTAGTGTAATTGAATCTTTAGGGGAGATATATCTTGAGGCTGAATTACCTTTTCAATAGCTTTTAGCTTTTGTAGTATAATGCTAAATAATATTAATTACTTGTTTAAATGCAGGACTTTTCTAAGCTGAAAGTATGACAAAAAGCTCATAATTTTACAGTTAATTTATACAAATTGACTACTAATTTTCCAGCCAAAGAAAGATATGGTCTAACTAATCAAATAAGAAGAGCTTCGTTCTAAATAGGCTTTAGCTTTGATTGAGATGTGTCCATCAATCAGCTATGTATCTCTAACTGGGTGGGATGTGGTGCAGAAGTCTTTGTAAATGAAGTTAGAAGCTAAGTAATTGTAGATTAATTTAAAACTGCGCTATTTAAGACTAAATATTGTTAATACGTTTTGTTTTCCACCACATAGAAATACCTGTTACAGTCAAAAACAATAGTCCAATTCCATTAAGAAAAGGATAACTTTTTTGAAAATCAATATAACCAAAATCTCCTTTGTGCCATTTAATCGCCCAACTCACTTGATCGTCAAAACCGCCTAACTCTCCAATTTGATAAATAATTCCCGTAATTGTAGTTAGTAAGATGGGTAGAAGCATAATTGGAGCAAACCAACGATGCCATTGACGTATTTTTGCAGCTTTAATGTTCATAATCAAATCAGTTCATAGTAAGAGAATTGAGTTTAATAATAGAGTGGATTAACTTCCTTCACCGCCTTCACCGCCTTCACCGTCTTCCTCTTGAGTAGGAGCAGTTTGTTCAGTCTCCGTACCATCTTCACCGCCTTCTCCACCAGTACCTCCAATCTCACAGCCTGCAAGAGAGGACATCATACCTAGAGAAAGAAATAAGGCGATCGCTTTAGAAGTTGTTTTTTGAGAATTATTCATAATAATTTTTGGATATTAATTGGACTTTTGTTGAACTATGTAAGTTATTTTGAGGAGCAAGCTTCCAGTTCTGGATGGTCGTCAAATATTTCGCCAGTGAGTTTACAAACATAAAATTTACAATAGTTTAGCTTTTAATCATCCAAGTTTCCCTTAACTTGAGCCAAAAGTTGAGAATGTAGATTCTCCTCAACTAGGGCCGTTTCAAATATTTTAAAAGCTGCTAAGTTATTGTCTAATCGAGCTTGTTTGATAAATTTAGAATACATTTGGCGTTCGCCAGATTCTCTCTGAACTGAACTACTCAAATCGTCTTGAATTAATTTAGATAAATTCTTATTAGTAGAATCAACTTTCTGCTCAACAGTAGAAGTTGCTTGACGAACAATCATAGTTTTTGTAGGTGTTGCCTCCATTACTTCAATCAACTGAGCATGATTATCTCGGTGATTTTTTTCGGCATGGGCTAAAGTTTTAAAGAGAAGAGCCAGCTCCTGATGACCTTCATCACGAGCTTTTTCAGCAAAGTTTAAATACATAACATTAGAATTAGATTCGGAATTGTAGGCTTTTTGAAGATTATCTAAAGTAGAAGAGGTTTTATCCTTTAAAGAGTCTTCTACTTGAATACTTAAATATATTAAAGACAAGACTGCTAAACAGGAGATAACTGTCAATTTTTCAACTTTTTCGATTAAATCAAAGCTTGAATGCCGACTCATAATTAGTAACTTCCTCAAATTTAATTTTGACAACTACAAGCTATAACGAGTTAGATTAGTTCTGCGATTTAGCTTTGATGTAAATTTACAAAAGAAATGAGGTAGAAATGAGGGTAGAGCGAAAAAAACTTTTACTGTTAAGTAGATTATTAAATTTAGGTGGTTTTTACCAAAATCGAGTCTCCTTCTACCTTGACTTCATAACTAGCCAGGGGTTCTGTTGCAGGCCCCTCTAATACTTTGCCATCACTACTAAATTCCGAATCATGACAAGGACAAAGAAATTTCTCTTGGTCTGATTCCCAAGTCACAGCACAGCCTGCATGGGGACAGGTAGGATTGACGGCAATTAATTTTTCAGCGTTGGTAGGGTCTTTAATGACTAAAGCTTTTCCATTAGCTAATTTTTCGTTGAGAATTTGTCCTGTTTGCTCCAATTCGCTCACATTACCAACTTCTTCAAAACCACCTCCAGAAGCAGCAGTTTCAGTAGTAGCCTTGTTTTTAGTTTGAGCATCACAAGCAGTCAAAGCTGCTGGTAACATACTCATTCCTACTCCGATACCTACAAAACTATTAAATTCTCGACGCTTCATTTGATAAAACCTGTTGCTAAGATGAATAAAATTTTCGGACAGCGATTGACTAAATTGATTGGGGAACAGTGCTATTAAATCGAGCTAGAATAATTCCCCAATAACGCTTTGGTTTGAGTGACAAAATATTTAAAAGTCCTTAAATTACCTGTTCTAGACTTTCTCCATTGGGATTTTGGGGACAGGCTTTAGCGTTGGGTTGGCGATCAAATGTTTCTCCAGATACCGTGCAAACATAAAAACTGCGAGAAGCTTCTTTCCAATTATCCATATTGGCTTTGACTTCGGTATAAAGTTTAGCGTGTTGAGTTTCTGCTGCTAGAGCATATTCAAATGTTTGCACTGCTGGTAAATCATTATCCGCTTTGGCTTGTTTGATAAATTCGGGATACATTGAATCACGTTCGTAGGATTCTCCCTTAATTGCGCTACTTAAATTTCCTCCGATCGATTTCTCTAAATTATCGGCAGTAGAGTTTACTTGGGGAGTGGTGATGTTGTTTTCAGGTGTTGCTCCCATTGCTTTAATGACCTGAGCATGATTATCTCGGTGAATTTCCTCCGCACGAGCTACAGTTGCAAAAAGATTAGCAATATCAAGATAACCTTCATCACGAGCTTTATCGGCAAAGGCTAAATACATCACGTGAGCATTAGATTCTCCGTTATATGCTTTTTGGAGATTTTCTAAGGTTTGAGAATTTTGTTTGGCTGAAACTAAAGAGGTTTGGGAAGGTTTTGCAGGTTCTACTTTAGCTTCTGGAAGTTGAGCTTGGCTGCATCCTACTAGAGCGATCGCTGTTAAACTGGCTAAGATTGACCATTTTCCAGCTTGTTTAACAGTTAAACCATTTGAATAACGAGTCATGTCATTAAGTTCCTTAAATGTAATTATGGCAATCACAAGCTATTAGCAAGTTAAATTGGTTCTGCTTTTTAGCTATATTGATAGATTACTGATCGAATGAGGTAAAAATTAGGGTAGAGTAAAAAAATATTTTTCGCTTACTTAATTCTTGATAAATTGAAGTAGCTTGGGGTTAGTTCCTAATATTTTAAATTTGAGAAAAAGAGAAAAGGACTTCAATTATTGGCTGGCAAAATCTTAGAATTTGAATAAAGGAACTTGCAGATCTTCGATCAAACCAGTTTGAAGATTAATTACCCAACCATGAATTTGAGGTGCATTGTCTTCTCGCAGACACTTACGCAAAATTGATGTTTGGTAGAGGTTTTTTACTTGGACAATGACATTCAATTCTGCCAAGCGGTTAATCTTTTCCTCTCTGGTAGATAGAGAGTCTATTTCTACTTTTTTTTGCAGATATACTTCTCGAATAGGATTAACCCAATTATCCACCAATCCAGTTGCATGTCCTTCTAAAGCAGCTTCAATACCTCCACAATCATAATGTCCGCAGACAATAATGTGCCGTACTTCTAAATGAACGATCGCATAATCTAAAATAGATAGAAAGTTAATATCAGTCAGAGATACTTGATTAGCTATATTGCGGTGAACAAAAATTTCTCCAGGTTCGGTTTGGGTAAATCTGGTTAAAGGCATACGGCTATCAGAACAACCAATATATAAATAAGGTGGCTTTTGTCCTGCACTTAATTCATTGAAATACTCAGGTTCAAAGGCAAGTTTTTTAGCAGCCCAAGATTGGTTGTTTTTGAGCAATTCTTCTATACTGTAATGAATCATCTATTTACTAAATCTCCTCAGATTCAATTTTGTAACTACAAGTTATTAGCCAAATCCTTTTTTTTAAACTACAAAACTTAGATTACAAAACTATTGGGAAAGAAATTGAGGTAGAGTAAAAACTATTTCACTGTGACCGAATATCAACTTGTATATTTTTTCGCTCCTTTAGCTTTCAATTTGGAGTTCAATCAGTATGTCTAGCTTGATTTGATTCAATCATTTCTTGAATGTTTTTTGATATAGTATTACAAATTAAATCTAGAGGTAAATCATTGGGATCTCGCTCAAAAGGATTTTCTAGCTCTGAGCCAATTTCTTCAATTCCGAACAAAACTAAACTAAATAAAGCCATAATCAAAATAGTCCAAAAATGAAAATGAACTACTAATTCCACTGGCAAAATTAAACAATAAATTACTAAAAGCTGCTTTAAACATAGTGAATAAGCTATGGGAGTAGGCGTTTTTAGAATACGCTCGCAACCTCCTAAAATATTAACTAAATCGTCTAATAATTTGTGCAAAGTATTTAACTGATAAAGATTTAGTCGGTTAAGAAAATACTGTTCTTGTAAATATTCTCCAAGCCAGAATATGATTTTTAATGGAGGATGTCCGCTTTTATAAAGTTGTTTGTACTTAGAAGTAGTCATTAATTCCATTAATTCTTCTTGGACAAATTCTTCTTGGCGCAAATGAATTTTCATAGCAACACAAAAAGCATCTATAAGCTTCATGTTTTCTTCTTTAATAGGGCTATCCATTAAAGAAGATTCACGATCGATTACTATTGATATCCCACGAGCCAAATTGCGAGTTGTATTTACTAAAGAACCCCACAATTTACGACCCTCCCAATAGCGATCTTGAGCTGAGTTTGTTCTGAAAATTAATAGTAAACTTAGAAGTAAATTGATACTTAAAAGAATGTGACTTATTCCATTTCCTAAATCAAAAGATGGAGGAAGTTCTAGCTAATATGCCATCAAACCAATAAATAAACTATATCCGCTAAAAAAAACTATCCAAGGTAGAATGTTACTAATAATAGCTCCTTGGAGTAACCATGCTATTTGAAAACCATTTTTATGTTCACCAGTGTAATTCTGGAATTTTCTTTTCCACGACCTTGAGAATTTGCGTTTTTTAAAAGCCGATTTTGCAGGATCTCTTTGGAAAAAACGTGGATGTAAAGGCATTTTCTTACCAAGAATAACGACATGGAAACAGATGATTTTGAAAAAGAAAATCGTGCAGGACGTGCAGCTAATTCTTAAGGAAATCCTTTAGTGCTAGTCTTCAGTATCGCTTTAGACGTAGTTTTATCTAATGCTAGATTGTATTTCCTCTATCTCAGCAGAACGAATTATAGCTCCGCGCTTATCTTCAAGGACATGATAGTAAAGTAAGGCAGCAGCAGCACCGCCAGCCAAAGGACCGAGCCAATAAAGCCAAAAATAGTTCAGTCCACCTCCCATTAAAGCTGGTCCCAAATAACGAGCGGGGTTCATTGCAGCACCGCTCAAAGGTCCACCCGCGAGAATATCTAGAGCTACAGTTAAACCAATAAATAAACCCCCCATTTTTGGAGCGCGAAAATCAATTGCCGTACCAAAGACGACAAAGACTAAGAAAAAGGTGAGGATAAACTCCATAACTAAACCATTCAAAGGAGTTATGCCCTTTCCTAAACCTGGAACTCCCATATCAACTCTTTGAAGTATCTCTAAAGGAAAAGCTAGTTTAATTAAACTGGCAGCGAAAATTGCTCCTAAACATTGAAAAATAACATACCCAAAAGCATTTTTTAAGTCAATTTTGTTGGTCAGCCAAGCACCAAAGGTAACGGCTGGATTGAGGTGACCGCCACTAACGGCAGCAGTAGCACTGACCATAACTGCAATAATAAAGCCGTGTGCCAGAGCAATAGCAGCGATGTCTACTGCCGTTCCTGTTATTCCTCCTCTAATAATATAGTTAGTGGCAATTGAGCCTACTCCAATAAAAATTAAGGCGAAAGTACCGATAAACTCGGCAATTAAAGCTTTGGTGTTCATAATTGATAATTTCTCCGAAGCTTGGATTTAGAAAAGTATTTTTAGCTATGTTGGTAGATTACAGAGCAAATGAGGTGGAAATTGGGGTAGAGCAAAGCAATATTTTGCGTTTAAGTTAGCGATCGCTGATATATGGCAGCACGGTCGAAGATATTACCTTTCGCGTCAATACCTTGAATTTCTAAATGTTTTGGATACACTTCAACAGCAGCAAAACTCAACTCAGAAACCGAATAAGCTGTCCAATCTGATTTACCTACAGGACGCAATTTCGCACCAGCACCGCAGGTTAAGTATGTTGTTCCTCTCAAAGAATTTGTTCTTTCGTAATGATGGTCATGACCGTTGAGATATAATTGAACACCATAACGGGAGAATAAGGGTGTAAGACGCTCGATTAGCTTTACATTTGTTCCATGTTTTCCCGATGAGTAAATCGGATGATGACCAAACACAATTTTCCAGGGTTGGGTGGATTGCGCTAAATTAGCTTCTAACCAGCTTAATTGTTCTCGCCAAGGTGCTTGTGGATTCGTATCAAGGGCAAAAAATTGGCTGTTTTTTCTGGTGAAGGTATAGTAACGTCCTTGCATATTAAAATTTTGGTAGCCAATCTGATCAATTCCATTATTGGTCAAAATATCGTGATTGCCGATCGCTGCATAAAATTGAACTTGTTGCTTGAGTAAATCCTGATAGGGTATTTCAAAAGTGCGATTAATTCTACTGATTTCTCCGTATTCGTAAATATTGTCTCCTGTCAAAAGAACTAAAGGAAAAGGATTAACATTCGAGTAGCAACTGATGGTTTTGGCGACTGAATATTGATGAAGATCGCCCGTTCCCACATCGCCAACTGCCACAAAACGTAACTGGGGAGAAGACTTTGTAGTAGGGAAGGAAGAACAAGCTTGAAACTTTAACGGGTATTTATAGGCTAGGTAGCGATGAGTGCCTAATGCCAGTCCTAAACCACCAAAAGTTGTAAGTGCTAGAAAATTACGCCGTTTCACTAATTTCGCTTCGGTTTTTTAAGATTACGTTTGACCAATCTAGGTTACAAGTCAAATAGGGTAGAAATTGGGGTAGGAATAGTTTCAATCAGTAACTAATTTTGGTCTGGTCAATTAAATCGATATTGGGGATGCGCCGCTAGCTCACGCTATTGTCCCAAATAACGTTCCAACGACTATCGTAAGAGCCATTGCCAATGCCCCTAAGAGTGTCATCCTCGCCACTCCGATAACAATATTTGCACCACCTGTACGTGCAGCCAGTCCACCCAAAAGTGCGAGAAACACGAGTGAACCAACTGCGACACTAGGAATCATAAGGTTTTTCGGACTTATTATAACCAGAATCAAAGGTAAAGCAGCTCCCACTGCAAACGTGGCAGAAGATGCAAGTGCAGCCTGAATCGGTCGCGCTTGGTGTATTTCTGATAACCCCAGCTCATCACGGGCATGAGCCGAGAGGGCATCGTGAGCCATCAACTGACTAGCTACTTGCTGAGCTAGCGACGGCGTTAACCCTCTGCCGACATATATTTGGGTCAACTCTTCGTATTCAGAATCTCTGTAGTTCTCCAGTTCGCGCTGTTCGCGAGCCAGATCAGCTAGTTCTGTATCAGCTTGAGAACTGACTGACACATACTCTCCTGCCGCCATAGACATCGCTCCAGCCACCAGCCCTGATATCCCAGCGATAAGTACACCGCTCTTTACCGTATTGGCAGCGGCTACGCCTACTACTAAGCTGGCGGTTGATACAATACCGTCATTTGCGCCAAGTACGGCCGCTCGCAACCAACCAATTCGGTCTGTGTAGTGACGTTCAAAATGTTTATCTGTCCTGGGCATATTTTCTTTTTTCCTGGTAGATATATTACTATCTGGTTTTTTCTTAATTAATTAATCGGCAATTTGACTTCAAAGCAACTACCAAGATCGAGTTGGCTAGTCACCAAAATTTTGCCCTGATAACGTTTAGCGATCGCCATAGCAATAGATAACCCCATTCCCATCCCCCCAGCTCTTCGTGTTCTGGCTTTATCTGCTCGCCAAAAGCGATCGAAGATTGAGGATAGATGCTCTGGTGCAATTCCCAATCCTGTATCTTCGATTCTGACCAGGATGTTCTGCCTTTCTTGTTTCATGGCTACAGTAACTTTTCCCCCAGGAGGCGTATACTGCAAGGCATTTTCAATTAAATTTCTAAATAGACGAGCCAGTTCTGCTCCATCTCCTTTGAGCATGATATTAGAGAGCAAATGAGATTCTAGAGTAATTTTCTTGGCTTGAGCAGAAGATTGAAATAGTTCGAGTAAATCTTCTAAGATTTCAGTTAGGCAAAGGTCAACCCAAGTTACTGTCTCCTGAAGACTGTCTGAATCGATTCTGGTTAGTAACAGCAAATCTTCTACTAATTTGATGGTATGGTCGGTAGTTGAAGCGATCGCGGCTATTTTTCTTAAGTCTTGAGGATGCAGTCTCTCTGGATAATATTCCATTACTTGAACCGATGTTTTGATCGCTGCTAAGGGACTACGTAGCTCATGGGCAGCATCAGCAGTAAACTGTTTAAGTTGCTCAAAGCTTTGCTCGATTGGTTTGAGAGACTGTTTAGTCAACCATATTCCCCCTAAGCCAGTTAAGCCAATGACACCGATTCCCCCAATGCCTAAACCCCAGCGCAGACGGGTCAAAATAACTTCAATTTCATCAGTAACCTGATTGGCGCGAATATATCCCTCTAGCTGTTTGTGACTATTACTACCACTGTAGGCTGGTAAAGTTACAGTTCTGATTTTCTTTTGTTGTCCAAACTGCCATCCTGGTTGGGGCGGTAAATCATTTAATAACGTGCCTGCATTGCCTACTAGACGCTTTTGAGCATCAAACCATTCCACACCTTGATCTGGCTGACGTAAATGTTGCCACGGAATATCTAAATCTCCATCATCGTCGAGATAACATCTAGTTTGGGAAGATGGAGCATTGCCGATTAATCCTCTTTTTTGACGTTTACCATAGTGAGCTTTAATAGCTACTAAATTATGAGAAGCAGCTTGGGCTAAAACTTCTAAACGCCGATCCATTTGTTCGTAAAGATTATGACGAGTATATTTGTAAATTGCCAAAGCTGAAATACCTAAAATCGTCATCATTACGGTCATGTAAGATAGTAGCAGTCGCCATCTTAGTGCTTGGGAACTACTAGGATTTTTAGATTTGTTTGAGACGATATCCAAAACCATAAACTGTCTCCACTAAATCGGCAGGCGCACCAACCGCTTTTAACTTTCTGCGTAATGTCTTAAGATGAACTTTAACCGTTTCTTCTGAAGGAGGATCGTCAAATGTCCACAGGCGATCGATAATTATACTGCGACTTACCAACTTACCTTGTTGGCGCAATAGCAAGTCTAATAAGCCGTATTCCTTGGGAGTTAAATGCACAGGTTTTTCTTGGTATGTAACCTGACAACTACTGCAATCGAGGTGTAAATCTCCCCATTCGAGTATAGGCAGTAAATTAATGTTGCCACGTCTTAGTAAAGCGCGAATCCGCGCTAACAATTCAGGTAGATCGAAGGGTTTAACTACATAATCATCTGCTCCCACATCCAAGCCCATAACGCGATCGCTACTCATATCTCTAGCTGTTAGCATTAACACAGGAGTCATACTACCTGTTTGCCGTAATCGCTGACATAAACTGATGCCATCTAACTTGGGCAACATGATATCAAGAATAATTAGATCGTAATCAGTTGCTTCAATGTATTCCCATCCCATCTCTCCATCGATAACAGTATCAACAGCATAGTGTTGTTTGTCTACTAAAACTTCTAACAATGCTGCTGCTAATTGTTCGTCATCTTCTACTATTAAAATTTTCATTACCGAAGATTGTCTTGTCTAAGAAATTTACTATCCAATACTTAACTATTTAACAAATCAATTAATAAGCCTAGCTTAAATGTTTTTAATCCTGACAATTGGGGCAAAAATGAAATGATCACCCTGCTAGTTTTATTGTATCTATGGTTGTCCCACAAACGCGACAAGGTTCTTTATGTCTACCATAGACTAAAGCGGAATCGCCATAATTTCCACTTATCCCTAACAAGTTTAAAAAATTGCTAAAGGTAGTACCCTGGCTGATGGACACAAATGGATGAAAAGTAGAACTAGCATAAAAAAGTGGGCAGTAAGCATGAGACACTGAAATTACGAAAAACCAGTGAGAAATCATGACTCAACACCCACTCCTTTATAATCAACTAATGCGATACTTGCGTCCATTAGTCAGGCTAAAAGCCAAAAAATAACCCATCACTAATTAATTTACAAAGCAATAGTAGCTCTTTCTACTATCGAGTCAATATTTTCTTGATTTATAAAAGTGGACTTCATTGAGCCACGAAACAAATCTATTTCAATCTGCATTCGTTTCAGTTGATTGTTTAACAGTTGGTGAACCATTTCTGCCGCTATAACCGCCATTTGGGAGTTGATATTTAGGCTTTGTCCATTAAGTATTACCTGTTCTGCACAGGATACATCTTCATCCTTTTCAGATTGTATTAATAGTTGAGGATATTGAATAGAGGGTAAGGGCAATCTCAAACAAGTGGCAGTTTCCAGTTGATAGTCTTCTATTTCTATAGAGTACCAATTACCAATAGCAACTTGTCCGTGAGTATAAGCATTACCACAATCGATCCACCAACAAGGAGCGTAAGTTTGTCCATGACAGATTAAACTAACATGATCGATCAATAGTTCTTCAATTTGTTGTCTAGCATTAGTATTGTCTACACAACCAATGACAATAGTAGGAATTACTCCGTTGAGTATTAATTGCTCGACTGTTTGTTCTATCGCTGTGATGTTTAATTTGGGAAACATAGTTTTATAACGCATGGCTAGAGCTTGTGCCTTGTTAAAACCCAATTCTCCACTACAGAAATTTTGTCGCCACAGATTTTTCGTTTCAACATTGTCAAAATCAACAAAAGTTAGATTGACTCTTTTTCTCATCTCCACCAGAAAGTTAGCTATACGACACAAAAGAGGAGCGAGAAAACTTCCCGTTCCCCCACAACCAACTAGATAAATGCGTACTGAATTATAGTTAAAGTAAATTGGCTTGGCATTTAGGATAGAAAGATCCATAAAATTTAGTTGTAATGGATCAAAAATCAGTGACATGATGACAATAATGATTAATATCTTGATAAATTCGATTTGAGTCGATATTGAGGAAGAGTCCGTGGATGCAAACCCGACTTGTCACTTCTAGCTGTTGATTAGTTCTGCCGAAAACCGTGCTGATTCGGCATCCAGTCTCCTCTCGATTATCGGTATTAGAAAAGAAGGCGTTGGCATGACCATGACTGTGGATTTCAATCGCTGCTGGTTCGGGATAAGGGTCTAAACACACACAACTGTAAGGGGTACATTCTTGTTCTGGTTTAAATACTTCCCAACCTTCACCACGCCAATAGAGATAAAAAAGTTGTTCTAGATCTGGATATCGCAGAATTTCAGCGATAATATCTTTAACCTTTTCTCTGGGTACTGGAGATACTAATAATTGAAACTGAGGGCTTAATTCAATTAATCCTGGGGTCGAAACCCGATGGTAGAGAGCCACCGCCCTAAATTCAGTTCTAGTTATTGAACGAAAGATGCCATTACCCGCCCAGAGAAAATCTTGGGGCAGGGGAGGACACGGGGAGGACGTTGCCTGTGGGTTTCCCGCAGGCTTTATCGTTCGTGTTGTCGTCGCACGGCAACCCGTGAGCTGTCCGTGTTGAATAGTTGTTTCTTTGACGATGGAATGACTTAATATGTTTAGGGGCATCATGGTTTAATAATTGATAAGTTGAGTAAGGTCAGTCAGGGTTTGATTACTTGCAATCAGATCCTGTTCTGGATATGCAGTGTTTAAACTCTGACTGACGGTTTGCAACTGTTTGATAATATTGTGAGGAAAAGCTTTTGATTTTTTGTCCTGGTAGTCTTGGTTGAATTTTGAATTAATATAAGAATTCCATATAGCTTCAAAACTGTTTGTTTCGGGCAAAACTTTCCCCCAACACACTTGACCTGTAGAACTAATATTGGGTAAAGGATAGTTGTACAGTGGCGAACTTAAACTTAAATCCCGACCTTTATAGGCATAAAGCCATAACTGGCGATTGGACTCCGTCCACGCGTTGCGATCGCAATGTACAATTATTACTCCCGGTAAAGGTAATCTCAATCGATCATCATCAATTTTTAGCTCATAAATGCTGGGAGGAAGAGAACTGATGGTTAATGTCTTTTCTCTTTGCTGGCAGATCTTTAGAAGTTTTAAATTAGATAGATACCAATCGGATTGATAATCAGTCTGTTGAATCGATTTAAGTAATGAGGGGAAGTCAATCTGTTTAATACTAACTTCCCCTGCTTCTTTCAAAATAAAAGTTGATGAGTTTTCTTCAAACAAGAGTATGGCCCTAGCCTGTTGAACTAGTTTTTCAATCATTTAGATCTATCTGGTTGGCAATCTGTTGCATTACTTTATTGATTGCCAACTTTGCGACAGCAACATTATCTGTAAACCAACGATCAAAAAACAGTAGCAACTCAAGTTTTTCTAAAGCTTCTTCATACTCCTGTTTTAAATTAACTATCTCACTAGTAGTAAACTCAAATTCATTACTACCTTCTAGATGGGAGTCTAACCATAAATTTCCAGTCATTGACCAGACATACCTAACAGCATCTGGTAGTAACTGTAAAGGATGGTAATCGGGTAGATTTATTAACTGATTTTCAATCCAAAGTAACCCAGTTCCGTTGTAGTCGTAGTAATCAAAAAACCGATCACTATTGGTATAAATAAAATACCAACTAGCCCCTTCTCCGTAATAGTACCAATCATAGCCATTAAATCCCATTGGTTCGATGGCTATATTTTTGATTCCCTCGTAAGACTTTTGTTTACTGTTATTAGAGTAATCATAATAGTAACAGGGAAAATAGTCTTGATTTAACAATTCAAATAACCTGTCGTCAAGATAACTTAAAGTATTGTCATTAAGGACTAATTTTGGACTTAGTTTAGCGTATTCTTGGGGAAATAAAGTTTTTAAACTCTCAAGTCCCCTAAATCTAGTTAATACTTCCTCAGTTTGTTCGATTAATGAGTTGATTTCCATCATATAAACGGAACCAAATTACTAGGACAATAATAGAGGCATCGTACAACGTATAAAGTAGTTTGTCTTCTAAGTTCTAGTATTTGCTTTAGTTTTTCTATACCCATTTCTCCACAAGCTTGTTCCCATTCCCCAAGCGTAATTTTCTGTTTGCTTAATTTTTGATTAAGTTGATTTATTTTGAGAGAAAGATTGTCTTCTGGGCAGGTTTTAAACAGCTTTAGCAATTCACAGTTTCCCTTAGTACCCACTCGCTTAATAATCTTGATCGAACCATCTTCATTTCTTTCTAGTTTTCCCCCAGCCATCCCAGGAAAACTCGGAGCAAGTAGGTCGAGAATTTGCTGCTCGTCTAAACTATTGATAATGTTAGCGTCGATGTTATAAAATTGTCCTTCGTATTCAATTTTAGTTTGATTGGTTGGTTTATTTTCTTGACTCATATTAATCCACTACTAAACTTAACTTTTTTGAGTTTGCTTTGGTTAGATTGTTGATTATTTACTGGTTTTAACCTAGTATTATTTCCCTCTTTTAAAGCCTGCAAATCTAGCTTTTTATTACTAGATAAAACATCATACTTAATTATTAAATCGCTTATAGTTTCTTCTAAATTAGGAGGTATTTCTGTATATTTGGCTATGACTGGGAATGTATTTTGATATCCAACCGTAAAAATATACAGGTTTAATTGACAATCGATAGTAAAAGTAATTTTCAAAGGATATTTGCATTCCTTAGTCAACTCTTTCAATGCTGAAATTTCGCTCATATTTATCGTTACTTTGCTCTAATCAAAAGGATTAAAATTTTCTTGGTTAAATTCACTGTTGACATATTTTGATGAAATTTATTTACTTGTAGTTATTTATCAAAAGGCGACAGCCTACTACTAGTATAATAATTAATCTATATGGAAAAGGTCGAACAAAATCGAAATTTTTATCCCATGACTTTTTACCCTGAAAGTCTTACTATAATTTCTAAGCAGCTTAATCCAGAATTATCCAAAGATAAATTTATTCTAGAAGCAGTACCAATTACAATTCGAGATATACATTACATTAATGAATTAAAAATAAAGCAATTTCAAATAGGACTTTTATCTTTGATCGCTTTAATTATTTCTCTGGCAATTTATTACATCACTAGAAACCTAATAATTGTTAGCACCATATTTGCAAGTTTATTAGGATTTTTAGTCCAGCTAAGTTTAGAAAGTAAAATAAATAAAATCAAAAAACAACTTTTAGAATTAGATCGAAAAATTATTAATAGAGAATATAACCTTAAGTTCAGTTTTATTCCTCAAAACCCTTCTTATTTATTAATTGATTCTTTAGCAACAAGAGAAAGTATTTATGATTTTGAAATCGATGAGTCAGCAAAAAAGGGAATTGCTGAAGCTTACTTTTTGACTTATTTAAAAAAATGGTTTCAATATCCCTGGCGAATTTTAGAACATTGTAAATTTGGAGCAGAGCGTTATACTCCTACAGCCGACTTTATTCTAATTAACAACGATTTTAACTTAGGATTAGATATAGAAATTGATGAACCTTATACATTAAAAGAATTGCAACCAATTCATTTGGTTGAAAATCGGCAGTATATAGTAAGAGATAAATTCTTTTTGGAATTGGGTTGTATTGTGGTGCGCTTTGCCGAATATCAAATAGCTAAATATCCCGACTACTGTTGTTTACATATAGCTAGAGTCCTTAATCAGTATTTAGAATCTAGCATTAAAATTTCTATCCCTGATTCTACAGAAATTGTGCCACTTAAACCCGAACAGTGGAAAGTTAAATCTTGGACTTTTAGAGAAGCACAGATTATGGCTAATGATAAAGTTCGTGACCAATATCTTGAAGCAGTTAAAAACTTTAATTCTCTAAAACCAGAGCAAAATACACAACAAGATTAAACAAAAAAAATAAACTAGAATTTTAATTTATTCTAGTTTAAACGTTTTTTAAGTTAATTCGTTAATTGTCTAAAATATCTCGAACCTCCTGTACTCAATAACACGGCTTGAATAAAAGCCCTTTTCTGAGCCATTTTATCGATGGTATTAAGAATATCTGGACTGTAGGCATTTTTGTATTTTGATTCACGATTGTTACAGTTGCCGTAGCCATTACCTATCAAACTCTCGTTGCCATAGAGTTGACATTGATAGCTGTAATGAAAAATATTGTTATTGAAGTCAAGATAAGGTTGTTCGGAAATAAGACGATAGTTTAAACCTAAAAATCGACAGATCTTTTCTGCTCCTGCTTTAGTTAATAGAACGGAATTTCCTTTTTTACTGGGTATCAACCTTAAATCTATATTCGGTTGAAACCCAGCTAACAAATTTTCATATTGTTGAAAATAGGTCTGAATATCTACTTTGATCAACCCTTGAGATATTAATGGCAAGGTAGGAGCAAGCCCCTCCTCATGATTTTGGTATTGTTGAATTTGAGATTGGGACTGAGACAAACTCGGTTGTTGGTACTGGTGTTGTTGCATAACTAGAAGTTGTTTTAAATGCAGGCTTAAATTCCCGCCAGGGGAATTAAGTTATATCGATCAATCGATAACTACTTCTGGAATATCTGCGATTAACTCGATGGGATTTTCTATTTCTGGCTCTGGTTTTGATGACAAAACTTGAATTAGATCTTGTCCGTCTTTTAGGAGGTTTAATCTCTTGTTTATTTCCTGTTCGACAATAACTAAATCGTTATCTGACACTTTATACCGATTTAAATTAATTCGGCGATTACCCTTCGGATAATCCCAGGTTAAAGGATTATTTGTCAAAGTTACAATAGAAATGTTGTAGGGTTTGAGTTCTGGTTTCTGATGGAGTAAATAAGCCTGCGCAATGGCTATAGGATTATTTTCTCGTCCCAACCAATCAAATATCCTAATTTCGCTATTATCTTGGTCAATAGCCCAATCAGAAATAGATTCTACCCATCCAGCTTCAAACTGATAGGATGCTTGATATTCCCAAAATCGGAACCAGTTGTTATAGACTATTTCTGGCACAAATAATTCGCATTCTTTAACTAGTCGATCTAAATAAGAATTTTGAAGCAGAAATTGTTGGTTGCTAACACCAATATCTTTTTCTTGGAGAAATAATCCCAACTTGTTAGTGATGGGATTTTCAGCTAAACCAGGAAAAAGTTGTCTGAGTTCTAACATAGAAAAACGAATCCTAAAAAACTGCCCCTAGCCAACCCGCTAGGGACACCAATAGGGAATAATCACATTATCTAAAAGCTTTTAGCTGTTAGCTTTTAGCTATTAGCTAATTGAATTGTTTACTTCAATTGAACCTCGAAATTGGACAGCAATTCTCCTGCCTTTTTCCCGATTAATAAGAGACAAATACAAATCTAATTGTTCGTTACTGGCATTGTCAATTAGCTCTTTGATATCGACCTTTTTACTCAAATCTGAACTAGATTCTTTAACCTGACTATCTTTTGAACTATGGTTTGTAAACCAAGGTGCATCACCTATTAAATATAAGTTACAAGTGCTACGGGAGAGGGCTACATAAAGAAGATTATTTTCTTGTTCTAGTTGCCATGCTTTTTGATTATCCCAATACAAAGGAAGTAGGTATGGTTCGGCAATATAAACCCTTTTAGCTTCCATACCTTTGGCACGGTGGACGGTAGAAAGGAGTACAGCTTCGTTATTCTCCGAACCAAATAACTGTTCGATACAATATTGTAGTTCTTCTATTGATTGGCATTGCTGAAAATGAGCGTAGATAGCTTTAATAGCTTTAATCAGGTCTTGTAACTTCATCATCAACATCATTCCATGATCATTCTGTTCGTAAATAGAACGTTTAAACTCTAGATATTTCTGACAGAATAAAGGGAAATCTGGATAAACAAATCCAGCTTGAGAAGATATTTCTTCTAGTCGTTCTAATAAGTCTTGTTTTAGAGAAGTTCCCACTAAATTACAGCTAATACCACGAGTAATCAGTTTTAAATTTAGTTCTACTAAGCTACTAGTACATCTGGCGACAATTAAATCTCCAGTCTTGATTGAACTTTCTTGATTTCGATCCCAAAGGTCAGATTCTTCGATCACTTCGATTCTACCTTGAGGAGCATGATCTCTTGGCTTAATGGGAATCTCAGGATAAAGTTGATTGATAAGTTCAATATGAGTTTGGGGACAGCGGTAACATATTGGCAGGATCAATTCTTCAGCCTTTAACCTCTGTTTGATGTTAGCAAAGCTATCGGTATCAGCCCCACAAAATCCATTTATAGATTGGGCAGGATCTCCTACAAACAACATCTTGCCTTGAATAGTAGTTAAAGAAAGAACGAATTCTAACTGAAGTTTACTCATATCTTGAGCTTCATCCACCATCACTCGCTGGAAATGCTTAAACCCTGGGGAGCGATTAATTTGCCAGTGAATTGGCAGCCATAACATATCGGTATGATCGATTACTGCCTCTGAAGCCCAATCGCTACCCATTCTGAATAGATACTGAAGTTGTTCCCCAATCTCAATTAAATATTTAGTCTGGATGTCTAGAGCATAATGATTTACAAGCCACAGTAAAGCATCATAGGAGGTATCGGATAAAGTCTGACGTACAAAATCAGCTAATTTGAGAAAGTTACTTAAACTGACCACTTTAGCTTCATTAGGTTTAGTGCCATTAAACCAGTTTAAGTTTTTAGCCAAGGTACGGTATTTATGTTCGTTAACTTCTAATCGTTGAACCCCAAGATAACGCCTTAACATCTTGTATCCAGCACTATGAACGGTAGAAATAGAATTTTTCCAGCGAGGGTTTAGTTTAGCTACCAGTGCGTCCTTATTTTTGCGATTGAATACTAAAACTAAACTTTGTTCAATTAAATCTTGATTTGATTGAGCGATCGCATCGGCAACTAACTTTAATAAAGTACTTTTACCAGAACCTGCTACGGAATTAACCACCTTATCTGAAAGATCTTGCTCGTCAGACATCCAGTCAATAACTTTTTGTTGATAGATACTTGGTTGCATATATATTAAGCTTTTGTTTTCTGCTTTAATATCTGCGCTAGCAGCATCTAACACCGCTATAAGTAAATAAAAAATTATAAAAAAGTGTCTTTAAATTATTATTATTAAAACAGGTGGACACCATTTATTACTTAAATCATCTCGTTTCTACTGTTGTCTTTGGACAACCAACCCTCAAATACTTTTATTCTCTCATCATCGATCGCAACATGACCGTAATACCTTTCCCTTGCTTGACGACTACCAAATCTACCCAGATACATCATTTTCAATCCCACCAACCTCAGTAACATCTGAGCAATGGCGATCGGTGTATCTTTCTGGCTAATAGTTATACCTAGTACGGTTTTTATCTCCCAAGCATTCCGTTTGGCTAGTTCCGCTATTTGAACCAACAGTTCAGAACTACTACTAAATGTAGCTTTGGGGTCAAACAGCTTCTTTATCCCCAAGATTTCTAAGATCCTGACCTTAGCCGTCAGTTGGGAATCATTAAAGCTGGGTTGAAAAATAGCTCCTTTGCCTGACTCTAATTGAGCCTTAGCACGGCGTAAATCTCGTTCGGCTAGAAACTGTTTACCAACGGTTAGGTAATAATGCAGCCTTAATTCTAAATACCAACCTCGATCGTCTTTTTTAACTAGAGGGGGGGACACCTCAATACCGTACCTCCTTGCCAATCTACCGTGACGTTCGGTTAACAGTTCTGCTTCAGTTTTATTACGTTTCTCAAATAACCTTTGATACTCAACATCTGTAGGATTGGTAACCAGTGAAACTGCTTCACAGTGCTGTTGATATTGTTCATCTCTAGTGGTTTTAATGGCGGTTTCAATTTCTGAGGTATCATTTTGAGCAGTCGCCGATACAATGCGATGTCCTTCTATTTTCAGTTCGGCAATAATCGATTCACGGTAAGCACCCATCCCCAGATTCACGCGGGCTGCCAGCTTTGCCCAAGTGCGGAGAGATTCGGGTTGAAAGTTAGAATCGATATCATCATCAAACTGGGATTGGGCAAGCAGTCTAATATTTAGTTTGGTTAGTTTGTGTTGGGAAGCTAGCAGATTTTTAACCGAGGTACTGCCGTTACCAATTCTGCCCATACCTCTAGTTGCTGCCCAGATATGTCGCGGTACGTTATCTCTGACTCTGGCAATGGCTTGACGTACCGAGTTGGTAGGCATTCCTCCAGAAGCAATAGCCCACACTCCCGTAAAGTGTCCTCTAATATCAATACTGACTCCAGTTTCGATACTGGGAGATGCCAGCACGATATCGTACTGGGGCAAAATCTCATTGAGATGGGCAATACAGCCATAAGCGAGATGATTGGGATTAGCCACCGATTCCGAGTCTATTCGCAATATGTTTTTTTGAGGAAACAATTTTTTCAAGTGAGCTTCTAAATTGCGCGTTCCCCATTTACTATTGGGTTTTTGTGCCGAACAGCACACCATCGGCACACCCCCAGCTTTTATGTCTTCAATTAAATTTGCCACTAGCTGTTTGGGATTATGACCTTCGTAAGTAAAAATATCCCAGCAGTCATCAGGATTTTGATATTCATTAACCGCTATCCAAGGAGTAAGCGGAAATCCCGCTAAAGACCTGACATAATCAATACTGACATCGCTTAAATCGGCATCGGAGAGATAAATTTTACCTGCTCCACTCAGGGCTGTTTGAATTAAAATCTTCAGAGTTCTCAGAATTGCTACCCGCTGTTTTTGAACTTCGGTATTAGCGTTTAAAAGATGCCAGAAGACCTGTTCGCACTCATCAATGATAATTAGGGCATCACTCCAGTTTTCGGGCTTAAAACGTGCCGTAGAATTGGGGTGAAGACTATCGACACACAGACCATAACCCAAAGTTGTGCCGATTTCCGAATTTTTGATTTCTGTCACATAAGGCACTCCAAAACGTTGACATAAAGCCTGTCCCAGTTGAACCCGATGAGTAATAATAATAACAGGCTGCCCCACAAAAATGGCTTTTTGTACTTCCTCTGCCAACCATTCAGTTTTACCCGTACCTTTGGGAGACTTAAGCCCAATTAGCCTCGCAGGAGTGGGAGACATAGTTAACTTGGGTAAAACTTTTCCCTCAGTATTCACGTCTTCTAAATTTGCTTCAGTCGCAGCATCTTCTAAAAATGCTCCCAGATAGCGTTTATTTAGCCTACAAGCCACGGGATAGGTTAATTGGGTACTTTGCCTAGTCAGCCAGGTTTCGAGGTCTTCTGCGGTATTATAAGCGGTGTGAAAGGCATCTTCTCCGTGAGCTGCAATCAGGTCATCTACTCCCTTCTCTGGTTGCGACCAAGTAATTACTTTAACTTCACAGCCTTTTTTGGCTAATAATTTCCCAGTTTTAGTAATGGCAGTATTAACATTGGCAATGGTTTTGGGTTTGGTATCTTGGTCAAAGGCAAAATAGATATCTCGCCCACCTTCAGCCAGGATTTCTAGTTGGGGAATCAAACTAGGCAAGGCAGTAGCTCGACCCCATTCATCTTTGGGTTGGCGGTAGCCGTTAAAGATTCCAGGAAGGGCAATAGCTACATAACCCGCCGTCAGAATTACTCCTGCTTTTTTAGCTCCTTCGGTTATGACTAGAGGAATTTCAGGATGAGCCAGTACCCACTCCCAAAAGCTAACTGGCCAGAGTCTATCTTGAAGTCTTAGTGCTAGAGGAGAATGATAGCGTTTGATACCGTAGCGAGCTGCAATTTTATCCCAGAGGTGTGGCGGTAGGCGCAGGGCAAAGATAGAAGTGCCACTTTTGGGCGGATGTTCGTACTTGATGGGTTTGCCGTTGTTATTTTGCCGAGGTTGGTCAGGTTTAAAACAACCCCAGTTATCAGCAGCAAGGGTTAGAAGGTCAATGCCACTACACCACCAGCCCCCATGTTCGGTGTGAGCGTATTTTTTGAGCCATTTATCTCGCAAGCGACCATCGTTACGCCGTTCGCTGTCGGGTAGGGCATACAGTAGGTATTCAAGAGGATTCGTACCTTCAAGGCTTAATACGTTGAGCCGAATGAGGTCGGGGTCAACGGCACTATCGAGCCATTCGGCAAAGTGGTGCGGATAAATTTGAGAGTCTCGATCTAAATCTGGCTTCACAGTTGTCTTGATACGGGGATGGCGACAACCCATCTAAGCAGTTTTTGACATTTTGGTTTTTAGAACTGATCTAAATACTCTTTACTCAAGGCTGTTTTAAAACGCTGAAATCTAGATATAGCAAGAAAGTAAAAAACAGTTTATCGGGGGATGTGGATGTTTTTATCGGGGGATGTGGATGTTTTTATCGGGGGATGTGGATGTTTTTGTTCTAAAGTTATAAACTATACACCATAAGCTTTTGAAGCTAATTTTTTAAAGTTTTTTTTTTAGAACAAAAAATTACGATTTAGAACACTGAAATAATCAATGTAGGTCGGAAAAATAAACAATAGTTTATCGGGGGATGTGGATATTTTTGTTCTAATACCACAAGCTACATATAATTGGCTTTTCAAGCTTTTAAGCAGCTTTTGTTCTAAAACAAAAATATAGTTTTAGGCAGAATGTGAAGCTCAGATTTCTAGTAGCTGACAAATCTTTTTGTTTAATTTTGTGGTAACAGGGCGTTCACCACGCTCGATCAGAGAGATGAGTTTTTGAGAAACTCCCAAAAAACCAGCAAGTTTAGCCTGACTCCACCCTTTTATTTGTCTTACTTCCCTCACTTGGTCGCCAGTTAAGCTTTCACTGGATGCTAGTTTGAGTTTTTTAGTTTTCGAGCGTGATGGTTTGATTTTGCTAGTGGTTTTACTAGCTAAAAGTTCAGGAATGGGATTTGGAGGCTTAATGCATATATGGGCATTTAGTAAAGTATCTAGGTATCCTTTGGGTTGTTTTTCTGGCGATTCTGGTCTTAACTTTTCTGGGTAGGTTAGACTATCAAACTCAATTTGCCAATTTAATTTGCCCAATAGGATTAAAGCACTATCCCAGCATTGCTTGAGATCGTAGGCTTTGCGATAATCTGTACGAGCATCAGAGATAGCTGGTTTAGGAAGTGCAATTTCAAGTAGTTCTTCTACCCTATATTTACCATTTTTACGAACTCGACTATCCAAGGTCAGGTGTATTGCTAGCCTAAGAGCCAGTTCATTGTGGTAAGGATCGATGGCTAAAACTTGTTTTGCTAGATAACCAAACTGATATAAAGCTTCTCGAGATGTTGCTCCAGCCTTATTTAAAAAATCTCTAGTCCATAATCCAGGTTGTACCGTCAGGTAAACATCATCTAGATTGTCTATCTTACCTTCTAAGTTATATTGACCGATTGGTTTAACATACACATTCCACATCCTTCCTACTGGTGCAGAAGCGATTATCTGTCCTTTGTAATTCTTACCTTCAATCCAAACTGCTTTTACTAATAAACAATCTAGAGCAAAGGCAGTAGTGGCAATTTCCCGCATCTTTTCGGATTTGGATTTTTTATGATTTCTGTCCCAACCGAATTCTTTAATAATATCGCTAACCTTAAGATTAAATTGACTTTCCCAAGGTCTTTGTTGAGTCATAGCATGAGCTGCAAAAATCAAGTGGAGTTTGGCAGTTGTAAAGCCAAATTTATCGATGATTTGTTGAGCTTCATCCCAAGGAAGTAATGTAATATCACCAGGACTACTGATGTAATGTTCGATGTAATTTCTGAGATTGGTTTTTGCTTTGTGTCGCAAATAGGCGGTACCCTCAGCATCTTTTTGCCATAAATCTTTTCTGGTACAAGCTTCCATACTAGAAAACATTACCGCAGCAGAGGGTAGCTTGGCTACATTTTCTAGTTGTGGCTCGCATTTTGTTATGGCTTCATTAATTGCGTGGGTAACTGTTAAATCGGTAGTTTCTTCTTGATGCTTTAAATGTTCGCTTAAGTTATTGACTATCTGCGCGGTCAGTTTTTTTACGCAAGCTTTATCTTTAGCTTGGTCGGGTAAATTCCAAGTCTCTTCTAGCAGTTTCACAGCCATCTTTTTAGCTGTAGCTTGAACATCACTCCAAAATCCTGCTTGGATTTGTGCCATGATAAATTTTCTGTTACCAAAAATACGAGCATCAATTTCTGCCAAAAAATTTTGGTGATCTATAGTAAAAGTAGTAAAAGAGTTTTTTGTCATGGATAATTTTACGAGCATTATTTTTGGACTAGTCTAATTTAAATATTCCTCTTCTAGTACCTGTAGTAACCTCTCCTCAATTGAATTGAGTTGGGAACGATTTAGTTTTTCTAGTCCCTTTAACACCCATTTTGCTGCTTCATCCAATTCCCCTACTTCTGATAGAGCAGTCATTCTTTCCCCCAATAAGAGCATTTGCTCTGATTCGTCACGGGTAAACTTCATAAGTGATAAGTCGTCTACTGAAACTACATATTGACTGTCCCAAGTATCCACTACACATTCATCTTTTCTAACTTCTGATATTACACACCAACAATGGAGCTTCCCTTTAATACCCGAAGTTATGCGACATATTTGACCCTCAGCAAAAGGATTAATGGTCGGATATTTTTGAGACAGGTAAGTTTTAACTGCCGTTTTTACCATTGAATAAGAAGGCACTTGACCCAGAGCGATCCCCACCGCCATCACCCAAACTTCACCAGCTTCAATTGGGCTTAAATGAGCTTGAAAAATTGGTCGCAATTGTTTCTGTTTAGTTGGTTTTGGGTCATTAAGACCTTGGGTCTTTAAATATTCTTCTATCTGATAGTAAGTCTCGGCTGCAATCATACAACGCTCGATATAAAGCATCGTGAAACCAAAAACTTCATCGCAATACTCGGCAAAACTATCGTACTTGTCACGATACAATTTTAACCGCTTAATCGTCCTCAGTGCCTGACCTCGCAGCACGAAACCCGTCCGAACCTGCTGCTCTAATTTATCCCTTAATTGCGTTTCTTGTGGTGAGAGAACATACAATCTGTTTGATCCCTAAAAATCGATTGATTTAAGATTAATTCTACAACTTTTAGTGCAAATAACAGTAGTTCTACATAGTAAAATCTTTTTAGGGTTTTAGATTACTGGTATTGTTTGGGTAAAGGGGAAAGGAATGGCAATTCGACGGTTGAATAAAAATAGTAGATTTAATCAAGGCGATCGCCCTCTTGCTGCCGTCTCTACTTTACCTACGGTCAAGGCAATGCTGGACTGTTTTGAGAGATATCTTAACTTAACTATCGCTTCGGGTAATGCTAGCGTTGATACGATTAAAACTTATCGCAGTCGTACTGCTCAGTTTCTTTTTTGGTGTAAAGAGCGAGAACTTTATCCAGCCTTAGTTACGAAGGAAAATATCCTTGAATATCGTAAGCACTTGGTTGATGAGTCGAAAGTATCCCCGACTATTCGATTATCTTTGCTTTCGATTAAGCATTTTTATACTGCTTGTTTGGCTGGAAAATTGGTGAAGGATAATCCAGCTATGGAAGTAAAAGCACCCAGAGACAAGCGCGAGGTTGGTAGCACGATTAATTATTTATCCCTAGAGGAACTACAACAGCTAATTGATAGTATTTTACCTATCTATAAAATACGCGGGGAGAATGCTACCAAAGTACAGGTATTGCGCGATCGCATTCTGTTGGGCTGTATGGCCCTTCAAGGTTGTCGTAGCATTGAGATGTATCGGGCTAATTTGGGAGATTTTAGCTCGACTTACGGTCAGCATTATCTTAAGTTAGATGGTAAAAATAGCATTAGAACTGTTATTTTACGACCCGATTTGGCAGAAGAAATAGTTCAATATCGGCAAGCACGTAAGTTAACTAAAGAAAAACTTACTTTAACCTCTCCATTATTTATCTCACTATCAAATCGTCGTTACGGTCAACGCTTATCTAGAAGCGGTATTGGTCATGTAGTTGATGGCTATCTAGAAAAGTGTGGCTTAAAACACAACGACTTGAATACTAGTCAAGAAAGAAATATTTCTCCCCACAGCCTGCGTCATACCGCAGGTACTTTAAGTCTTCAAAATGGTTCTTCTTTACGGGAGGTACAGGATTTTCTCGGACACAGCGACCCGAAAACAACTGCTGTGTATACTCACATTCTTAGTTCTCAGGAAAATAATCCTGCTTCAAAAATTGATATTGATTTTTAAACAGAAAACTTACTTCCCATAAAGAAAATAATGTATTTTGTGAGAGTGAGACAGTCAACCAGGACGACCGACGAAAAATCAATCCCCCGAAGCACTTTCTTACCGTCTCATCGCTCAAATTCGGCTGTTCGCCATTTTAGGGTAAAAGTGCTGCCCTGCCCTAGTTGGCTGTGTACACTTAATTTAAAGGAATGCGATCGCGCTATAGATTTGGCGATCGCCAATCCCAAACCCGAACCACCAGTGCTGCGAGAACGATCGCTCTGTACCCGATAGAAGCGATCAAAGATATGTTTTTGATGTTCTGGGGCAATACCAATACCTGTATCTTTAACTTGAATTAGAGCATCAGAGGCATCGCGCTCTAAAATAACCGTAACTTGACCGTCTGGGGGGGTGTGTTGAATAGCATTGACAATCAAATTATAAACTAGGCGATATAATTGGTCGCAATCACCACTTACGTTTATAGATTTTTTAACCCTAAATACATTCGTCAGCGTTATTTGATTAGCGATCGCCAATGGTTCTAATTCTTCTACTAAATCGCTAACCAAATCATTTAAACAGCAGAGTTCGCGGCGTAAAGGAATTGCTTTTCGATCCATGCGAGCCAACAGTAATAAATCGGCAACTAGTTGAATCAGTCTTTTATTTTCTCGCTCGATCGCAGTTAAAATACCTTTTGCTTCTTGTTTGTCTAGATCGACTAACAATGCTGACTCTACCGTCGCTTGCATCGCAGCTAAAGGCGTTCTCAACTCGTGTGCGGCATCTGCTGTAAACTGTTCGATTTGTTGATAAGAGCGGTAAATCGGTTGCATCGCCAAACCAGCCAACCACCAACTTGCAAAAGCTACGAAAGTTAATGAAATTGGTAATCCTAATAACAGAACCAATTTTACTCTACCGAGATAATCTTCAAAATCAGTAAGGCTGCGTCCAACTTGAAAATATCCCCAATCTTCTCTGGTTTGAGTGTGCAGCGAGAAAGAAATTTGGTGATAAATGTTATTATTGCGATCGCTCAAAGTCTGCCAGAGTTCTTTGTTTAATGTTTGAGGCAACCCTTCTGGATAATCTCCAGCAATAGCGATTAAACGTCCCGACGTATCGTACAAACGGGCATAGTAATTACCTCGATCGACAGCAGAAAGGATATGACGTTGCGAGTTAGAACGCTCGGAAACACAGCTATTTCCAACTAAGCAAAGATTGGGCAACAGTTTTTTAACAATCGGCTCGATTATTTCTGGCTGCTTCAATTTTAGTTCTAAACTGTCGTGCAAAGTTCCTGCTACAGATTCTAATTCGCGATCGAGGGCAACCCAATGAGCGTGAGAGACTGCTTTATAGACTCCAAATCCCAGCAGACTCAAAATCAATCCCATTACTCCTGCATACCAGAGAGACAATGAAACGCGAGTTTTATTGAACAGTTTGTTTTGTCTCATCTGCTTCCCAATTCAAGCGATATCCCAAACCGCGTAAAGTTTCAATTATATTAGTGCTAGAGATTAATTCCAACTTGCGTCTGAGTAAACGTACTTGAGCAGCTACCACATTGCTAAAAGATTCTGCATCCGCTTCCCAAAGTTGATTGCGAATCTGCTCGCTAGTGATAATTTGATTCGGATGCTTCATAAAATATTCCAGTAGCTGAAATTCTTTATTAGTAAGCAAGACTGGGCGCTTTTCGCCTTCTGGAGCTAGATAATAAACAGTTTGATTGCCACAGTCTAGGAGTAAGTTTCCTAACTGCAACTGTTGGGGTTGAATTTGGGGCGATCGCCTCTGTAAGGCTCGTAAACGTGCTAATAATTCTGCCATACCAAAGGGTTTAATTAAATAATCATCTGCTCCCGCATCCAATCCAGTTACCTTATCTTGCATCCGATCTCTAGCAGTGAGCATTAAAACTGGGAGAGGATTGTTTTGAGCGCGTAACTTTTTCAGCAATTCTATTCCCGACAAACCAGGTACTAACCAATCGAAAACCGCTACCGTGTATTGCGTCCAATTACTTTCTAAGTAACCCCAAGCGTCATTGCCATTTTGTACCCAATCGACTACATATTTATGGTGTTTTAAAGTGCGTTCGATCGCAGCACCTAAGTTTGGTTCGTCTTCAACGAGGAGAATTCTCATCTTATTACCCTAAATTTGGCTATAAGTTGTTAATTGCTCTTCTTAGCGAGGTCAAAGAGCGATTGTAGTTCAAAATTGCTTTTACTCTATTGCCAGCAGCGTTGGTCAATTCATTTTGTGCCGTGTTTACTTCTAATTGAGTAGTTGCACCTCGACGATAGCCAAAGCTAATCAACTCCAGTGCTTCTTGTGCTTGTTCTAGGGCAGCAGTTGCCGTTTCGATATTCTTAGCATTTGCCATCAGATTTTTGTAAGCTTGTTCGATTTCCAAACGAATTTGACTGCGGGTATCGGCAAAGCGAGTTTCGGCAATCTTAATGTTCGCATCTTCCTGTTTTGCTGCTGCTGATGCCGTTCCCCCATCAAAGAAATTCCAGGCAACTCTAGCTCCTGCTGCATATCCATCTGCTCCTTTATTACTTAGTTCGCTTAATGCCTGGTAATTAGCAAACAAACTCACAGTTGGTCTGATTTCAGCTAAAGCTATTTGTCGCTGTTGAGAGGTAATATTCCGCTGTATTGACTGCTGTTTTAATTCCGCTCGATTTTGAAAAGCCAAAATAATGCTTTCTTCTAAAGAGCGATTCCATTGACCTGCTGTTTGGATAGGATCGGCAGCAGCAACATCAACTGTTTCGGGCAAACTTAGAATTCTAGTTAACTTGTCGCTAGCTATATCTCCATCGGTTTGAGCTTGAGTTAAGTCTTGTTCGGCATTTTTCAACTGCACTGAAGCTCTAATCGTATCAATTTTACTTCCTGTTCCTCCTTCCTCTAACAATTGGGCATCACGCAGACCGATTCGAGCATTTTCTACGGCAGCTTGAGCGATTTTTACTTGTTCGTCAGCTTCCTGCAAATCATAGTAAGCACTAGAAACATCTAGTCTAGTTTGTTGGCGAATTCTTTTTAATTCTAACTGCTCGAATTTTATTTGTTCCTGGGCAGTTTTAATTTGTGCCGATCGCTTGCCAAAAGTAAAAAGGTTATAATTAGCTTCGACCGTACCGCTCAAAAAAGTAGGCGAATCAGATTCTGGCTCGAAAATTATGTCTCCAGGTCTTTCTTGGTCGCCAACCTGTCTAAGTTCTCCGTTTATTCCCAAAGTAGGCAGTAAAGCCCTCTGAGCTTGTTGTAGAGCCGAGCGCGATCGCTCTAAAGTCAAAGCAGCAATCTGTAATTCTCTATTTTTCTTCTGCGCTACTTCTAAGGCTTGTTTTAAAGTAATTGGTTCGATTTTTTTGATTTGCACTTGGGTTGGTGAACTGGGAAGTTGTAAATTCGAGTTAGTTTCAGCAAGTGGCATTGTTTGCGCTTGTGCTAATTCTAATTTAACTAAACTAATGCTCACACCCACACCGATAATAATTAGCTTTCGAGACAAAGACATATCTTGCAAAATTTTGTATAAGACAATAACCGAGTGTTTAGATTTACCTCTAACTAAAAAGATTGACACAATCGGATGAAATTGAGATGAAATTCCGTAATTTACTTAACTGAATCGCTAATTTCATCTTAATTTCATGCACTATATGTCAAGCTGTTTTAAACAAATTAGTGAGTTTAAGCTAGTTTTTATGTGGCTATTTAGCTCAATAAATTAGCAAGAAATAATAAGAAAATATTTTTATCTTATTAGCCAATAATCTCATTAAGCAATTGATTAAATTGTGAGGAATCATGATGAAAAACCTAATTTATCCCACTGTATTTTCTTTATTTCTAGCTTCTATTACTCCAATCGCTTTAGCAGAAGATAGCCATGATAATGATGAAACTTCTCATATTATTAGTGCGCTCGCGTATCCTCGAAGAAAACGAGCGTTGGACGCTACTCATCGCTTTGAAGTTCATGTTAAGGGACAGCCTATTTCAGCCCTTTCCGTCGAGCTACCAGAAAGGATTAGCATTGAAGATGGTATTGAAGTCACCGATGACTCCGACCAAAAAGTTACTGCCAAAGTCGCGATTAATGACCAAAAAGCGACTCTGACTTTTGCCCAACCAATAGCTCCTGATACTACCCTAAAAATTAAGATGAAAGGAGTCGATGCAAGCAGACTTATTCAAAAAATTGTCCTATACAGAGTTAATATCACTATGGTAGATATGAGCGAAGAAATCAGTATCGGGGTTGCCGAAATTCGCACCAATTAAGTAAAACTTGAACGATGAAAATACTGCTAGTCGAAGATGAGCCAGAAATGGGAACTGCCATCAAGGATATCTTAAATCAGGAAAAGTACATAGTAGATTGGGCGCAGAATGGCAATGAAGCATGGTCATATCTGGAAGAAGAAATCGCCGATTACACTCTGGCTATTTTTGATTGGCTGATACCTGGACTATCTGGGTTGGAGTTGTGCGCGCGATTGCGAAGCCGAGATAATCTTTTACCAGTTTTAATCCTAACTGCCAAAGACCAAATGGAGGATAAGGTGGCTGGTTTGGATGCAGGTGCGGATGATTATCTGGTTAAACCATTCGGTGTACCCGAATTCTTGGCAAGGGTACGCGCTTTACAGCGTCGATCGCCTCTATTTCAACCCCAACAGCTAGAAGTAGAAGGACTTATCTTAGACTGCGGTACTCGTATCGTTCGTTGGCAAGCACCAAATGGCGAGATGCAGGAAACTTACCTAACAACTAAGGAATTTCAACTATTGGAATATTTTATGAAGTATCCCAAACGAGTGATTCCCAGCGATCGCATCCGCCGTCAGATTTGGGATATTAACGCCTATAATTACAGTAATGTGGTGGCAGCCCAAGTACGTTTGCTCAGACGCAAATTAGAATCGATTGGTGGTACTAACATTATTGAAACCGTGCCTGGTGTCGGCTATCGTCTCAATCTAGAACCATGAGACCAAGCAAACTGTTCGGTAAGTCTCACGCTTCTTTAGCTCTCTGGTATGCGGGAGTAATGGGGTTAATTTTGAGTCTTTTAGGAGTGGTAGGATACAAAGCAATTGCTCGTGCTTATCGGGTTGATATTGATAAGGATTTGCAATCAATAGCAGGAACGCTACATCAAAGTCTAGAATTACAACTCAAACAACCCGAACAAATAGAACCTTTAGTCGAGCAACTTTTACCCAATCTTTGTTTAGCAGGAAATAGTTGTTCTCCAGTCAAGTTAAGTTCTCCCTCTCACCACAATCTTAGTGCCATTAACCAAGGCAGCTACTACGTTCGTTTATTTTCTCCTTCTGGTCGTTTGTTAGCGGTTGCAGGGGCTTATCCACAAGGTTTATTCCCAGTTTTTGACAAAAAAACCTGGCAAACTATTTCAGATCTCCAAGGCAAAGATTATCGCCTTCATACCCTTTTACTACATACTCGAAAACATAGGGATTGGGGTTATCTGCAAGTAGGGCAAAGTCTTGAAGATTACGAGGACTTTCTTACCAGGGCAAAAAAGGTTTTGGCTGTGGGTTTACCCATTTCGTTGCTTTTAATTGGCGGTGCTAGTTGGTGGCTGGCGAGTTTAGCTATGCGTCCGATTTATCAATCCTACAAGCAAATGGAGCAGTTTTGCGCCGATGTCGCCCACGAACTGCGAACTCCTTTAACTACGGTACAGACGACTGTTGAATCGGCACTGTTATTGCCTAAGTTAGAGTCAAAAAAAGCACTGAGCGTCTTGAGAACCGTCGAAAATCAAAATCGACGACTGATTCAGCTAGTTGTCGATCTCCTGTTATTAGCCAGTACAAATAAACGCTCTATACCACTGCATCGCGAACCCTGTTGCTTAAATGATTTGATTCAAGATTTAGTAGAAGAATTACTCTCATTAGCGATCGCAGCTAGGGTAACACTGAATTGCGAACTACGAGTAAATAATCCACTGTATGTCCTTGGTGATTGCGACCAATTATATCGCTTAGTTGCTAATTTAATTGTTAATGCCATTCAACATACTCCAGCAAATGGCAAAGTAACTGTTATTTTAAAACGCAACCATGATTATGCTCTGATTCAGGTTTGGGATACGGGTGTTGGTATTGCTCCCCAACATCAAAAACATATTTTCGATCGCTTTTATCGCGTAGAGAGCGATCGCTCTCGCAATACTGGTGGTTCGGGATTAGGACTGGCGATTGCACAAGCTATAGCCCGATCTCATCATGCTAGTCTAACTGTAAAGAGCGAACTGGGAAAAGGTAGTATTTTTATCGTACAGTTGCCTTTGGTTAAATCAAAGAAAACAGCTTAAACAGTATCTTCTGCAATAAAAGGACAAGAGTAACTCTGATCGCCAGTTTCCATTTGAATAGTTGGATGTTCGATACTAAAATTATCGTGTAGTTCCCCAACCAACCTAGCTAAAAAAGCATCCCCAGGATATCCAGAAGGCATAACAAGATGAACGGTTAGGGCTGTTTCTGTAGTACTCATCGCCCAAATATGCAAATCATGAACGCCACTCACACCAGGAAGTTCGCTTAAATAAGTACGCACGGCTAAGGGTTCGATTCCTGCTGGTACGGCATCGGTAATCAAATTTAAGGACTCGCGAAACAATTGCCAAGTTCCAGCTACAATTACTACGGTGACGATTAAACTAACGGCAGGATCGAACCACAGCCAATCAGTTGTAATAATAGCAATCCCAGCCAGTACGGCTCCTACAGATACCGCAGCATCTGCAATCAAATGCCAGAAAGCACCTCGAATATTCAGATCGTTTTTACGTCCCGATAAAAACATTAAAGCACTAGCCGTATTGATGACAATACCGATCGCTGCTACTGTAATGATAGTTACTCCTGCTACGGGAGCGGGTTCGCGAAACCTTTGAATGGCTTCCCAACCAATTCCACCAGACACAACTAAAAGAAAGCTGGCGTTCAAAAGTGCCGCCAAAATCGAAGAGCGACGCAACCCATAGGTACGACGCTGTGTGGGTAAGCGACGGGAAAGTATACTTGCACCCCAAGCTAACAGTAATCCTAAAACGTCACTCAGATTGTGACCTGCATCGGCAAGCAAGGCAAGAGAATTGGCAAG
This sequence comes from Chondrocystis sp. NIES-4102, assembly GCA_002368355.1. Lineage (NCBI taxonomy): Bacteria > Bacillati > Cyanobacteriota > Cyanophyceae > Chroococcales > Chroococcaceae > Chondrocystis > Chondrocystis sp. NIES-4102. The sequence continues at coordinate 143,818 of AP018282.1, forward strand.
AATACCATAGACTGCCTCAATGATAACAAAACTAGTGTTGAGAGCGACGCTGATGATAAAGGCGCGATTGTAATTACCACTACCGTGATCGTGACTGTGAGAGTGAGACATGAGTTAGAAAACTTCTATATTTTGGCAAGTGACAAACTTATCTTTGACCATTTCTTCGATCGAAGCCTGAAATTTAGCGATCGCCGTCTCGTTGTCGATCGCCATAACTAAAAGTGGTAGAGAAGAAGATTCAGAAGCTGGATCTAGATCGTTTACGGTGCGAAAAACTCCGTGTTTGCCATATCCAGCGATCGCCCGTATCACCGTCACTCCTGTTAATTTCTGTTGACGAGCAATTCCCAGCAAAGCTTGGTAAAGGGGTTGGTGATGCCAACAGTCGGATTCGCTAATGTAAATTGTCAGTTGTTTCCATGTTGTCATCTCGTTTGCTTCAGAATTCCGTAAGTTTACCTTTTATTAAATAGATTGACACGCTAAGGATGAAATTCGGATGAAAATTTTAATTATTTTTAATAACTATAATCATTCTTTTCTCAAATGCTTCCCCATTTTTAATTCCATTTTCATCGCCAATTTCATCCGAGTTTCATGCACCTTATGGCAACCTGTTAAAGATGATTGTCAACTTTGCCGAACTTAGATTAACCAGTATGTAAATTTGTAAGGCAGTATCACCATATCGATTAAGTGAAGCATTGGAATACAAAAACCTGCTATCTAGGACAATAAAAAAGTAATGAAAATACCCCAACTCCCGTACTTATTAACGCGCCATGCTTCGGTAGCACTCTTGAGCCTTATCTTACTTGTAGATATAGCACCAGCAATAGCAGGGCAAGGTCACGGTCACGGTGATTCAGCCTTTGAAGCACAAGAAGCCGTACCATCTGGCAAGGTAAAAGTGGATGAAAAGGTTGGGCAAAATCTGGGCATTGAAGTCGAGCCTGTTGCCCGACAACCATTGGCAGTAGGCATTAAAACTTCTGGTCAGATTGAAAACCTACCCAGCAAACAGGTAGAAGTAAATACACCGATTGACCAAGCTCAAGTAGTAGAGTTATTAGTAGAACCTGGACAAGCTGTTAGAAAAGGACAGGCTGTTGCCGTACTTTCCAGTCCTGGATTAGTAGAGTTGCGAGTAAATTCTCTTACCCAAAAAGCAGAAGCAGAAGCAGCCCTCCAACAAGCACAAGCCGACTTAGATTTAGCCCAACAAAACTATCAACGCTTCTCAGAAATAGCTGCTAAAGAAATTGCCCAAGCACAGAGTCAACTTAAATTTGCTCAAGAAAAATACGACAGAGATCAAGAGTTAGCCGATCGCGGTGTGATTCCCACTCGTGATGCCCTTGAATCTGAAACACAATTAGCCGAAGCTAAAACCCAAATCTCTACAGCCAATAGCAAAAAAGATGTTATCGCTGCCGAAAATCAACTCGCACGCGCCAAGGCAGATTTACAAGTAGCTCAATCCCGCCTCAGTCTAAGTGATACTGAATACAACACCAGGTTACAACAACTAGGAACTCAAGCCAACGAACAAGGTTCGATCGTGCTAACAGCACCAATTGCAGGTAAGGTAGCCGATCGTGAGGCTACTTTGGGTCAGGCTTTTCAAGATGCAGGAGGCAAACTGATGACCATTATTGATGACAGCAGCGTCTTTGCCACGGCGAATGTTTACGAAAAAGATTTATCTAAGGTAAAACAAGGTCAAAAAGTGCGCGTTCAAATCTCTGGAATTCCCGATCGCACATTTACAGGAACGGTAGCTGTAGTCGGCTCGGTGGTAGAAGGACAAACCAGAGTTGTGCCTGTCAAAGCTCAATTGAACAATCCTCTAGGGCAATTAAAACCAGGAATGTTTGCCAATTTAGAGGTTCTGACAGACCAAACCACAGCAGCTACTCTAGCAGTTCCCAGTGAGGCGATCGTCGAAGCTAATGGCAAAAATCTTGTTTTCATACAAGAGGGTAATGCTTATGAGGCAGTTGAGGTTACCCTGGGAGAGAGTTCTGGTGGTTTAGTAGAAATAAAAGAAGGGCTAAAGTCTGGCGATCGCGCCGTTACTCAAGGCGGAATTCTACTCTACGCTCAATCCCTTAAGGCTGCTGGTGAAGCACCGCCTTCCGAAGAAGAAGCTGGTCATTCAGAAGGTGAAGAAACTCACGCGGAAGGTGAAGAAAGCCACGCAGAAGGAGAGGAAGCTGTTGCTGCTGATTCTCCATCCGAACAGTCTTTCCTGCCAGGATGGTTATTATCCTTATTGGGAGGAAGCGCGATCGCAGCAGGTGCTTTTTGGTTTGGTCGCAGCAGTAGGACTTCCAAGCGATCGACAGCAGCTAATTACGGCTACGAAAAGAATTTGAGTAACGGTAACTCCCATCAATCCCCGCCTTCCCCTTCAAACGATCTTAAGGTTCGGGAAGATTCCGAAATCGAACATCGTTAATGCCTATTTTTTATTCTTATTGACTATTAACTAACTCATGCTTAATTACATTCTCAAGTGGTCGATCGCTCAAAGATGGATCGTAGTAATCGCCTCGGTCATAATTTCTATTTGGGGAATTTTCGTGATTACGCAGATGCCCCTAGATGTCATCCCCAACTTTGCCCCACCCCAAGTACAAATCCAGACCGAAGCACCAGGACTCGCCCCCGATGAAGTAGAGTCTTTGATCACTCTACCGATGGAAAACTCCCTCAACGGTACTCCTGGGATAGAATTAATCCGTTCTTCCTCCGCCGTCGGTCTTTCTGTGGTTACTATTGTATTCGAGGAAGGGACAGACATTTATCAGGCGAGGCAACAGGTGACAGAACGGTTGCAGCAAGTACAAAGCAATCTTCCCGAAGGCGTAGAGACTCCAGAACTAACTCCCACTACTTCACCAATCGGCGATATCCTCAAATATGCTCTAACTTCGGAAACCACGCCGATGATGGAAGTGACGCGCTTGGCGAATTGGCAGATCAAAAATCGCATCTTGGGCATACCTGGTATCAGCCAAGTAGTTGTTTTTGGTGGGGAAGAACGTCAATATCAAGTGCTGGCAGATCCAGCTAGATTGCAACAATTTAACCTGTCTTTAGCTGAAGTGACTGAAGCTGCTGCTAATTCTAATCAGAATGCCTCTGGTGGTTTTTTACTGACTCCAGACAGCGAAACGATTGTCAAACAGCAAGGAAGAGTCACCTCGATCGCTGATATCGAAAATTCAGTGATTGCCGAACGGAATGGTACGCCCGTGCGTCTGGGAGATGTGGCAGATGTCAAAATTGGTGCTGCTGTCAAACGGGGCGATGGTGCTTTGGGCGGAAAACCAGCCGTAGTTTTGATGATTAAAAAACAGCCTTTGGGCGATACGGTCAAAGTTACAGAGGATGTGGAAGCGGCGATGGAAGAAATTGCAGCAACACTGCCCAAGGATGTCAAACTGACGCGCACCTTTAGACAAGCAGATTTTATCGAATCGTCTGTCAAAAATGTGGAAGAGGCGTTAAGAGACGGTGTAATTATTGTCTCAGTAATTTTGATTCTCTTTTTGATGAATTGGCGCACGGTAATTATTACTCTCAGTGCCATGCCTCTATCTTTAATCGTCGGTTTGATGCTACTCGCTTTTGAAGGTGATGGCATCAACACTATGACCTTGGGGGGGTTGGTTGTGGCGATCGGTTCGGTAGTAGATGACGCGATCGTCGATATGGAAAACGTCTATCGTCGTCTTCGGGAAAATCAACAAGCAGGAACCCCCGTTCCCCCACTACAAATAGTGTTTAACGGTTCGGTAGAAGTTAGAGTCAGCGTTTTATTCTCAACCGTGATTATTGCGGTTGTATTCGCTCCTGTATTTGCCCTCTCAGGGGTAGAAGGACGCATCTTTACACCGATGGCAATTACTTACCTGCTGGCGATCGCTGCTTCAACTCTAGTCGCTGTTACCCTAACTCCTGCTTTGTGCGCTCTGTTGTTGGCAAATAGTAATCTCCCCCCCGATGAAACTTGGATTGCTCGTTTTTTTGAACGAATTTATCGCCCCATTTTAGGATTAGCCATCAAAAATCCGAAAATCACCCTTATGAGCGCGGTTGCTGCTCTAATTGCTTCGATCATCATCGTCACAGGATTGGGCAAAGTCTTTTTACCAGAGTTTCAAGAGCAATCCCAGGTGGTTGCTATGAGTCTCTATCCTGGTGTTTCTTTAGATACGACTAGAAGGGCTGCTGTTGCTCTTAGTGAAGAACTCAAAGATAATCCAGATTTTGAGACGATTCAGTTGCGTGCAGGTCGAGCATCAGGGGATATTGAAGTTAATGGGGTTAATTTTGCCGAACTGGATATTCAAGTAAAGGAAGAAGCAACGAAAAAGCTCGATGAGACTTTAGAAACTCTGCGGGCTGCCTTTGAAAAAATTCCTGGTGTAGTTCCCAGTGTCGGCGGTTTTATTACTCACCGTATCGATGAAACTCTTTCTGGAGTTCGTTCCGCCATTGCTGTTAAAATCTATGGCCCCGAATTAGAGCAACTCCGTTCTTTAGGTACACAAATACAATCAGTCATGAGTGGCGTAACAGGAGTTACCGACCTGCAATTAGAGCCACAAGTTCCCATCAAGCAGCTTCAAATTGAAGTCGATCGCGAGGCAGCTTCTCGTTATGGTTTGAGTGTCGGCGCGATCGGCGAAACCATCGAAACTGCTTTAAACGGACGCGAAGTTTCCCAAGTTCTAGAGAAACAACAACTGTTCCCTCTGGTCGTATGGTTGCAGCCAGAAGCTCGTCGCGACATAGAAAATATTAAAAATTTATTCATCAATACAGCCAACTTCGGACAAGTTCCCCTCTCTCAAGTTGCCAAAATTGACTACGGTACTGGCCCGAATACGATTAATAGAGAAGATGTCTCCCGACGGCTAATTGTCTCGGCAAATACTTCGGGTCGGGACTTAGGTTCGGTAATTGGGGATATTCGCGATCGCGTCCAACAAGAAGTTCAGATACCTACGGGATATTTTATTGAATATGGCGGTCAGTTTGAGGCGCAAGAACGAGCTACCCAGAGTTTGCTTGTGTTTAGTGCCATCGCTTTTGTGGCGATCGCGGTGATGATGTATTTTGCCGTCAAATCGATTCCTTCTACCATCGCCATTATGATTAACTTGCCTTTAGCCCTAGTTGGTGGTGTAATTTCGATCGCCTTGACTGGTGGAGTTTTATCGATCGCCTCTTTAGTTGGTTTTATCACTCTCTTTGGTGTCGCTGCCCGTAATGGATTGCTATTGGTAGAAAATTACAATGCCAAAATTGCTGCGGGAATCCCCCTGAAAAAAACCATCGTCGAAGGTTCGCTAGAGCGGTTAAATGCCATTCTCATGACAGCATTAACTTCAGCTTTGGGGATGGCTCCTCTAGCGATCGGTAGTGGGCCTGGTAAGGAAATGCTGCAACCTTTAGCGGTGGTGGTTTTAGGAGGTTTATTTACTTCTACTGCCTTAACTCTCCTAGTTTTACCCGCTCTGTATTCTCAGTTTGGTAGATTTTTCATTCCCAAAAAGATCGATACTAATTTTTCAGTTCCAGAAGCAGAAAAACTGAGCATCTGACCTAATTACAAGGTTGAAGCTTCAACCTTGTAATTAGCATTTTTTTACTGCTGATACCAAGCTTTAAGCCATTGTTTCATCTGTTTGATTTCTTGCTGCTGAGAAGTTATCTTTCTCTATCAAAATCTATTTTCAGAAATAAGAAGCTCTGAGAACTTTAAATATCTTCATGTTGGTATTATTTCTGAGATAAAAAGAAAAACTCTAAAAAGCGATCGCCAATTAATTTTTGCGTCAATGTTTTATGTTAATTAATTGCTTATTGTCCTGTCGAAGGCACGCAAAACGAGAACATAATTAAACTAAATCATGTTTAAAATTGTTAAATCAATTACAACTTTCTAAATTCTAATTCTCAAAGTTAACTTTTATTCACTCTACTTACTTAAAACATCAAGATTAAAGCAATAATCGATGATTAAAAATGGCTACAAATACCATAGTTTAAGCAAAATAAGAAAAAAAACCAAATGCTCGCTCTTTCATTAGTAACTTTATTAGTCGCAGCGATCGCTTTATACATTAGTTATAAAATCCAAGATGATGTATTTAGGGCTGCAACACGATTTACGTCGTTAACGTTTTCTTTAGTGACGTTATTTTGCGCTCCTTGGAGCTTAAAATTATGTTTAGTGGTTATTTTTTTAGTAATTGCTAGCATCGTCTCTTGGTCAACTGAAAATCTTTAAACTTTAATTAAATTCGTTAATAAAAGCTAGTAAACAAAACAATTAAATCCTCATCAATCAATTTATTTGCTAACTTTTGAACTCCTTGACGAGAAACAAAAAGCGATCGCCAATTAATTTTTGCGTCAATGTTTTATGTAGATTGATTGCTTATTGTCCTACCGAAGGCACGCAAAGCGATAGACAAAAAAAGCCAAGTCTTCGTCTTGACTGGCTTTTGCTTTCATCTAATTAACCTAAACTCAGGTTAAGTAAATTTCAATTTGATGAATAAGTACGGACTTCAGCCGTTCCGAGTGGAATTTCTGCTGTCAACCCCACTTTTTTGCTATAAACGCGATACAGCCAATTTTGGTCAAAACCTGAAGTTCTAACACCACGTAAATTAACCCTTATAACTGTATCGGGAGAAACTGGTTGAGCAAAAGCAATAGTTGCTTTTCCACTATCAATAGAAGTTTGAGCATCAATTTTTTGACCAGTTTTATCTGTGACTTCAATATCTTTAGAAAGGCTTACTTTTTCTGGTAAATAAATAGAAAGCTCCGAAATAGGTTTTTTTAGGACGTGAACTTCAAACTTATGATTAGCATTTTGAGAACGAGCTTTACTGGGAATTGCTGCACTGTTAAAAAGATGCGCACCTTCAGGATAATTTGACTTTCCGTCTGCCCAAGCAGTAGCTGGTAAAGATGTGGCAATTAAGGTAAATGCAACAGTAAAAATTAGCTTTTTCATGATTTATTCCTTGAATAATTAACTTTATTGGTTCTTACTTATTAGTTTAAGTAACTTAAATGAAATTAAGGTGAAAAATAAATGAAATTAAAGTGAAATTAAAATCATAGTCTTTTGTGTATTTTATGATTTTTTAGCGTTGAAAATTCTTAATCCGAGCAACACCGAGGTTTAATTCTGGTTCGGTATCGGCAAGTTTTGCTTTGATTCGATAGCTCCAAGCATTGCGATAAAGTCTCGAAAGAATTACTTTATTCATGTCAATTTCAATTTCGTTTGTTAACACTTAAAAGGTATGCCTGACAACTGACCATCTGGTTTGAGGAGATTGAGTAGAGCCGCTAAGATAAGGAAGGGTGTTTTTTTCTCTAGTTATATTTGCAAAAGTAGCAGAGCTTAAAACTGTAAAGGCTACAGTTATAGCTGTGGTGAAAATAAATTGTTTCTTCATTTTTAGTATTAAGAAGTAAAGTTTTTTACTTCAGATCCATGTTTATTTCGTGAATCTTTATATCTACTAAATTGACCGATGAAAATGAAATAAAGATGAAATTTATATTTTTTTTGTAAAGATTTAAATTTTTTATTAAAATTTGTTTGTCGAACACTTTTTAAAACCAAAAAGAAAAACCCGTTTTATTCTAATAATTAAAACGAGTTGACTAGAGAAGTATAAAAAATACTAATAATTAAATAATTGGTTCTGGATGAAATTGAGATGAAATATTAACTTTATATGAAAGTTAAACAAAAAGCATCGATCGTAACTCTAGCATTGCTATTAAATTATCTCGATCGCCGGTATTTTTTAGCTAAAAAAATATCATTGCTGAAAACTAAAACGACCGTTTACATTTTCTCCACTAACATCTGCGGCGATTTTAACTTGATATTGACCAGTTGTTGTACCAGGAAATAAAACTGTATAATGTTTTCCTTCATCATCATAAGTGAGATTTAGACTCTGTTGTTTGCCATCGGGTGACTGAACTAGAGCCGTTACTTTTGCATTAGGAATTGCTTCGTGAGTGTCACCTCTTTGTAGGTAAAGGTCTAAGTGAGTTCCTGTTTCCTCTTTTTCGGGTACAAACTCTAAATGATAAGCCCCCGATTCGACTACCTGTCCCCCATGAGATTCACCACTATCATCTTTATTAAGATTGGCAATAATTAAAGTAGAAACCTTGGATAAAGAAATTGTAGAAGAGTTATTTAAATCCTTAGCCTGGGTGACGTTACTATAGGCTAATGAAATTCCAAAAGTACTTAAACTAATTAAAATTAATCTAGATAATTTCAAGTTACTTACTCCTTATTTAGAAGAATTAAATTTACTACTGACTCTACTTAGAATGACATTGCAAAATGAAATGAAGATGAAATTTTAGCAGCAGTTTTACCGTTTGGGCGAAAGTTCATACATAATTAGGTTAGCGAAGCTTATCCGTTAGAATGAAACCAGAATTTTCAGATTTTAATTACCTCCGAAATTACCCTGTCATCTTCAACAACTGACATATTTGACTTGGGTATCAAGAACTTGCCAAACTTAGCATACAGGGCGGGTAATACCAATAAAGTTAACGCTGTAGAAGTAAACAACCCTCCCAGGACGACTATGGCTAGAGGTTGCAAAATTTCTTTACCCGCACCCGTGCCAATAACCAACGGAATCATTCCCAAAGCAGAGGTCAAAGCTGTCATCAAAATAGCCACTAAACGTTCCATAGAACCCTCAATAATGACCTGTCGTAAAGGCATTCCTCCTGCTAGCTTATTGTTATAGTTATCCACCAGCAGCAATCCATTGCGCGTTGCCACTCCGAATAAAGTAATAAATCCCACCAGCGAGGCTACAGATATTATTCCTCCTCCTATGGCAATAGAAAATATACCTCCCACCAGTGCTAGAGGCAAGTTAATCATAATCATCAGCATAGCTCCCACGGATTTTACAGCGAAGTACATTAAAACGGCAATTACGACAATTGCCAGTCCTCCGTAGATTAATAAATTCTGAGTCGCTCGTTGTTCCGATTCAAATTGACCGCCGTACTGGATAAAATAGCCCGTAGGCAACTGCACCGACTGACGTACCCGATCTTGAATTTCGTCCACGACTGAACCCAAATCTCGACCCGATACATTGGCAGAAACAACAATGAGACGAGAAACACTTTCTCGATTAATTGTATTGGGTCCAGTTCCGTAATCGATGTTGGCAACTTGAGCAAGGGGAATTTTTTGACCTGTAGGTGTATCAATTAGTAAGTTACGGATTACGTCTAAGTTGTTGCGAGCTTCTTCCCCCAACCAAACTACTAGGTCAAACAGTTGCTGTTCTTGGAGAACCTGAGAGACAACTGTTCCATTGAGTGCTGTTTCCACCATCTCAGCTAGATTACCGACGCTTAACCCGTAGCGAGCAGCTGCTTCTCGGTTAAATTGAATTTGTAGTTGTTTGATTGGAACTTGGGGTTCAAGCTGTAAATCTACCAGTCCCTCAATATCTTGTACAACTGCTTCTACTTCAGAACCCAGACGGCGTAATTCTTTTAAATCAGGACCAAAAACTTTAATTGCGATCGCACTTCTGACTCCAGACAATACTTCATCCATGCGGTGGGAAATAAATCCGCCAATATTAGGAGCGACTCCAGGGATTCTCGCAAATTCCTCTCGTAACTTGTCAATACTCCCCTCTCTGTCTTTCAATCCCTCTTCGCTCAATTCTACATCTAAATGACCCAGGTTCACTCCGCCTGCATCAGCATCACCTGGGGCGCGTCCAGCCCTTAACTGTACAGTTTTAAATCGCTTATCTTCTTTGAGGGCATCCTGCATTACTATTCCAGCCTGATTTGTCGCTTCCAAAGAACTTCCTGGATAAAGCAGCATCGTATTCACCAATGATGGTTCTTGAAATTCTGGCAAAAATACCCGTCCTAAACTTGGCAGAATTGCCAAAGAAGCGACTAAAGAAGCTCCTGCCACTACTAAAATAATGTTAGGGGAACGGGTGGCAAAATTAAGCAGAGGTCGATAAATTCGTTGCGACAAGGCACTAACCCAAGTATCATCCGATGGCAAAGGTCGTTTGGTTAGCAAAATCGCGCATAGTGCTGGAGATAGGGTCATTGCCACAAGGGTAGAAGCAAAAATCGATACTAGGTAAGCAACACCCATAGGTGTAAAAATACGCCCTTCTACTCCCGTCAGCGAAAAAATAGGTGCAAAGACAACCGCAATAATTACCGTGGAAAAAATAACGCTGACTCGTACTTCTACTGAGGTGTCATAAACCACTTGAAAAGGATGCACGGGATTATCTGCTAACTGATTCTTTCGCAAACCCCGATAGGCATTTTCCATATCGACAATTGAGTCATCTACTACCGAACCAATTGCCACTGCTAAACCACCTAAAGTCATGGTATTAATCCCCTGACCGAACCAGCTTAAAATCAACATTCCAATCAGAACCGATAAAGGAATTGCGCTGAGGGTAATAATGGCAGTGCGCCAGTTCATCAAAAACAATAATAGGATAATCGAAACAATAATAATTCCGTCACGGAGAGAATCAGTGACGTTTTTGATCGCAAATTCAATAAAATTTTCCTGACGAAAAGTTTCCGTTACTGTTACATCTTTAGGCAGTGAAGCTTTGACCTCTTCCATCGCCATTTCAATCTCTCTAGTAACGGTAGGAGTATCGTACTGAGGTTGTTTGTTAACCATGACTACAATCGCAGTTTGACCATTTAAACTGCCATCCCCACGCTTTAAAGCAGCTCCAATCTTCACGTCTGCTATATCTTTAAGTAACACGGGTGTGCCATTACGAGCGGTTATCGCAGAACTTACCAGTTGCTCAATCGACTCGATGCGCCCCATGCCACGAATAATAATTTCTTGGTCGGGATTAATTAAAAAACCGCCTGCTGCATTAACATTAGCTCCTCTAGCAGCTGTGGTTACTTCATCTAAGGTAATATTAAAGGCTTTTAACTTGGCTGGATCGACCAACACCTGATATTGGCGCACATCTCCCCCATAGGCAATGACTTGAGAAATCCCTGGTATCGCTAGCAATCGGTTAGTTACATCGCGATCGATTAAGCGACGCACTTCCATCAGTGGAGTCGTTTGGGCAGTGAAAGCGTACTGAACGACTGTACCAATCGGGGAAGAAATCGGAGAAATTTGCGGATTTTCAACGTCTTCTGGTAATTTTTCCTGTACCTGTTGCAATCGCTCAGTTACCAACTGACGCGCTTGATAAACATCTGTCCCCCACTTAAAGATGACTTTAACTACGGAAATACCGACTGCTGAGGAAGAACGCACTGTTTCTACACCAGGCGTACCATTGACCGCACTTTCAATCGGCAGGGTAATTAACGATTCAACCTCTTCAGGAGCGAGTCCTGGGGCTTCCGTTTGGATTTCTACCTGTGGCGGAGCAAAGTCAGGAAAGACATCCAAAGGCATTTGGGTAAGATTATACGAACCCCAGATTGTGACGACAATGGCTCCTATAACCACCAGCCATCGTTGAACGATCGACCACTTGAGGATAGAGTTGAGCATGAAAAATTAAATTTACAACTGACTCTACTTAGAATGACATTCCAAGATGAAATGAAGATGAAATTCTAACAGAAGTTTTATCGTTGGCGCGAAAGTACTTAATATTGTTGTTTAAAATTCGCTCTTGTTTCTGCACAATGTCCTCTAAAAAAGTTTACTTGCAAAAAAAACTAACAGTCAGTAGCTTTACAGTTATTAAGAAATTTAGTTAATCTAATTTATCAAATTCAGATTTAAAAATGGTACGAAATTTCATTTTGATTTCATCTACGGCTAAGACAATAGGAATTCAGATGGAGTCAAACATAATCGAATTAATATGATGTTTATTAGAATAATGCAAGCTAGTAAGTTTTTATTCTTTGTAATTATTATAAATATTTTAAGTATTGATGCATTAGTAGCACAAAACATTACTACTAACTCTATAAATTTTTTATCGAATAGTAGTACGATTTTAGTAAAAAAACATTCGCCTCAAATAAAGACTAAATTTACTCTTGAAAATTATTCAATCGAACACCAAGGAAGTAATACTTTAGATATTACTATTCAATATAGTTCTTTCTTTAAAAATACAAGTTCAATTTATTATAAAAAACACATATCTACTCAAGTGGAGCGTTTGCTAAAAACTTATCCTAATAAAAATGATTATTGGGAGGTTATGAATTATTATTTAACTAAAAAACTTATCCAACAAAACCCAGAATTATCTTCAGTAACTATTACTTTAGTTGTTTATCCCAATCAAGAATACTCTTATCATCGATCGACTACTGTAACTCAAACTCACAACGGTGAAAAAAAAGAATCTTGGCATTTTAATTTTCTTATAATACTTACACAAAAAAGTCAAGATTCCTTCATGCAAATTGATGTTTACTATACCTATAAAAATGATTTTTCCACCATTGATTATCCCGACTTTATTCCGATTTACCAGCAAATTAAAACTTTTATCGTTACTCGTAGTATTACTAAAAAATCTTGGACGAATCTAGAGCAACAGTTAAAAACAAAATTACTTCAGCAAAATCCAATGTTTTCTTCTTTATCTATTGAGTTAAAACAGTCAAAACCAATTCATCAACAACGTCATCATTGATTTCAATAACAGAATAATTCTCTAAAAAACTGGCTTGATAGCTATTAAACTCTCATCAATCAATTTATTTGCTAACTTTTGAACTACTTAACGAGAAACAAGAAGCACTCGCGCTAAAACTGCCTACAAAAATTGGCTCGTTGTTGTAACGCTACGTTTATTTTTACAAAAGCCGATAATTTCATCTTGATTTCATCTCGATCTGAAATAATTAGGTGCAGTCACAACCTAGGAGTACGAAAATGACTTCTTCAACACGATCGCTTGGTAATGGCGACAGTCTAAAACTCCATCAACACATGGTAGACAGGTTAAAGCGATCGGGACATATTCGTAATTCGCGCCTAGAAGAAGCTTATCGTGCGGTTCCTCGTCATTTATTCTTGCCAGCAGCGCCTCTTGAAGAGATTTATCGCAACCAACCAATTGTGATTAAAAATGAAAAAGAAGAAATTATTAGCACTTCTACACAACCAGGAACTATGGCGATCTCATTGGCACTACTCCAAGTCAAACCAGGTCAGCGAGTTCTAGAAATCGGTACGGGTAGTGGTTACAATGCAGCTCTTTTAGCTCATCTGGTCGGCGAAAGCGGACAGGTAGTTACTATCGATCTAGACGAAAATTTAGTGCAGAATGCTCGTAAGAATTTAGCAGAGGCTGGCTTTGAGCGAGTAGAAGTAGTTTGTGCCGATGGTAGTTTTGGTTGTCCTACTTCTGCTCCTTTTGATCGCATTATTTCAACAGCAGCCGTGACAGATATTTTTCCAGCTTGGCAAGAGCAATTACATTCTGAAGGTCAGCTTTTATTGCCCTTCTCATTGGGAGGACCACAAATTTTAGTCGCTTTTCAAGCCATTGACAGCTACTTTGTCAGTAGTTCGGTTTTCGTCTGTGACTATATGTCTCTGAGTGGCGATAATTCAAGATTTGAGCAAGTCTGGCAACTTGGGTCGCAACCAGGACTCAATTTGATAGCTGAAGAATCGCTAGATATTGATGCAGACACCATATACAATTGGCTGAATGAACCAAGTCATGACTATCCTACTTCCGTAGAAGTTACTATCGAAGAAATTATGCAGGGATTGAGATATTGGTTGGCACTACAAGGAAAAGGCTGGTGTATTCTAAATGCTAAAGACGATATAGCTCGAAGCAATATAGTGCCAGAATTATATCAAGCTAATAGTCAAAATTACGTCAGCATTACCATGGGTCGAGTCGGTAGAGAATCTTTGAGCGTCTTGATGCGACATACTAATAAGTCTGCTTCTTACCAAGATTCTTTTGAGTTAGGAATTCGCAACTTTGGTTTCGATCAAACACTGGCAATTGAATTGGTAAATCAAATTGAAGCGTGGGATAAAGCAGGTCGTCCCCTAGTTCGAGGATTACGAGTTCGTGCTTTTAAAAATGAAGATGATCGCGCTTTCGATCCTCACGCCTTAATTCTTGAGCGACATTGGAATCGTTTCTTACTCGACCATCCCTCTTTTCAAATTATTTCCTAATTCCTCCAGAAGTTTCTGAAAAATATATGATTTTTTGGCTAAAAATTTTATTTAAATATAATTAAAATGCCATGTTCGCAGCCCGATCAATATTAATAAAATCGCTTAACACGCCTAAATGAAATTGAGATGAAATGCTTGTATGGCGAAGGAATGAAATCTAGATTAAGCCAGAAGTGAGAGGAATCGATACTGCTATTTGATTAGTGTAAACACAGACAACATGAAAACTGCATCATGTGTGTTTATTACTTTAATTAAATAGGAGTTAGATTATGACAGCAACTCATCAATCCCAACTTGATACTTGTATTCAAGCTTGCCTCGATTGTCTGCGCGATTGTGAAAATTGTGCCGCTGCCTGTTTGGACAGCGAAATGGTACAAATGATGGCTGAATGTATCAAGCTATGTCGCGATTGTGCCGATACTTGCGCTCTGTGCGCTCGGTTTATGTCTCGTAATTCAGCACTTCACGGTCAAGTGTGCGGTGTTTGTGCTGAAGCTTGCGATCGCTGTGCGGCTGAATGTGAAAAACATGACCACGAACACTGTAAACGTTGTGCGGCATCTTGTCGTCGCTGTGCTGAATCTTGCCGACAAATGGCAATGGCAATGAGATAGGTTGATTGGAAGATCGTCATGCAAATCCGTTTTGTGTGGCGATCAAATTCAACGTTTAAAAAATTGACCAGGAGAAAGCATGGCTAAAATTGGCTTATTTTATGGCACTCAAACTAGCAACACTCAAACAGCGGCTGAAATGATTCAAAAAGAGTTTGGCGGAGATGGCATTGTGGACTTGTATGACATTTCTCAGACTGAACCGAGCGATTTTGAAGGTTATGGCTATATTATTATTGGTTGTCCTACCTGGAATGTTGGAGAACTACAAAGCGATTGGGAAGATTTCTACGATGAGTTAGGTAACATCGACTTCGCTGACAAAAAAGTTGCTTATTTTGGAGAAGGAGATGAGGCAGGTTATCCCGATACTTTTCAAGATGCGATGGGGATGTTGGAAGAAAAAATTTCAGAACTCGGTGGCGAAACCGTTGGCTATTGGTCTACAGAGGGTTATGAGTTTAGCGATTCTAAAGCACTCCGCGATGGCAAATTTGTCGGTTTGGCATTAGATGAAGATAATCAATCCGATTTAACCGAAGAACGAATCAAAACCTGGGTTGCTCAACTAAAGCAAGAGTTGGGGGTATAGAAATGAGAAGTGTAGATTGGCTAACCCTTGGATCAATTATTTTAATTGCTAGCAATGTTCTTTGGCAAGACAGTTTAAATAGCGATCGCATACATACAAAAATGAAATCAAGATGAAATCCTCGTAGTTCGTTAGGAAGAAATTTCCATCATGCCATTAGTCAGACGTAATTATCTTTGCAACTTTGTAAAGTAAAGTTGAAAGCCAAAAAAGTTGAAAGTTGAGTAATATATATTATGAAAAAAAAAGTTGCTGTTTATTTCTTTGCTACATTACTAACCAGCAGTGCGATCGCATCACTCATTAGCGTTAATGCTGTTGATGCTAACGAGCGCAAACTAGCCCAAACTTCCCCTGAGACGAGCGCAACACCGATGGAAAGTCAGATGAACGCTAGTACCCAGGAAGTGGATCGAAACTTTATTGAAATGATGATTCCCCATCATCAAGGTGCTACAGAAATGGCGAAAATGGCTTTAGACCAAGCCGAAAGTCCACAAGTGAGAGAACTCGCCCAATCGATTATTGAGGAGCAAACCCGCGAAATCGCGCAAATGCGAAATTGGTATAAACAGTGGTACGGTACTGAAGTTCCTGTTAATAGTTCGAGCATGGAAATGAACGGTGGTATGAACCAAGAGATGAAGATGTCCATGCAGCATCAAGACATGATGGAAGAAGAAATGATGTCAGCTTTGGAAAATGCTGATGATTTCGAGCGTGAATTTTTGAATCAAATGATTCGTCATCATAGCATGGCATCAATGATGGCTGGAATGGTTGTTAACAGTGCCGAACACCAAGAAATTCGCCAACTAGCTCAAACGATTGTTAGAGATCAAAATGAGGAAATTGCCCAAATGAGGCAAATGCTAGCTCAAGCGAAAAAATAAAAAATAACCAGCTTTTGAAATTCTTGTTTACCAGTACAGATTTAGATCGAAAGCGATTTCTTCAACTTGTCTCGTAATTGTTTCATCACCTTCACAGCTATCTCCAACTCTACAGCATCCATTAAATCCGTTTTGTGTGGCGATCAATTTAAGTTAATTGTTTGCTATCTGTCTAATAAAATCTGACTCGATAGTTAAAGGACTTTCGGTAAACCCTCGATTCACAAAAGATTCTAGAGTATCAGCAGCTAAGTTGGGCAAAGAGATACTTGTTGATATCTCTGCATAACCATTTGTCTTTAATTGATAGAAAATAATCTTATTGTCTTGCCAAAACCATACTTCTTTAATGCCAATGGATTGATACTTTTTCAAATCGTCAATACCACCGCTAGAAAAAATGACTTCGATCGCTAAATCTGGAAGCTCTTTATCTGTACCGAAGGCAAAACTAACATCTGGCTCTTTTCCCACATTAGGTTTATTGCTCAACCTGGTCGATCTCATGGGAAAATAAATTAAGTTTAACTGTCTACAATAAGCGATTACCAGAATAGCAATTGTGGCAGCAATTCTTTCGTGATTTTTGCTGGGAGACACTAAAGTAATTACTCCGTTAAAGTAGGCAACTCGATAACCCAAATATTCTTCTGAATCAAATTTCTCATAATCATTCCAAGTCATTCCAGCCAAACTCAATGTTTGATCTTGATCTTGGAGACGTTCTGCATCTATCGGCAATGGAAGATTGATTAACAAAGTGTTGACTTTTCTATAAGTTAATCTAGATATTTATCTAGCCTAACATTTTTGTGTAGCGATCAATTTTAATAAACCTAAATCCTCAAGCAAAAAAAAGAAAATCCGACTCAAACTCAGCTAAAAATTTTTAGATAATTTTAATCAAAATTTACTCATATTTAAATAGAGCGATTGCAATATTTCTTTACAGAATAGACTTGTCGATTTCATCTTGATTTCATCTAGAGGTGAAATGCTTAAAGATAGATACGGTAAGTTTTACTTTTACAGATCAAAAATTTTAGTTGATTTGTAACTCTACAATTGTTTATTAACAAAAACTAGGTAAAAAATCTCTAAATATTTTTTGATTTAGATTTAGCCACAAATAACAAAAGGCGATGAATTATGAAGAACAAATCTTTAATTCGTTTTTCGCTCGCTGTAGTTAGCAGCAGCATTTTGATAGGACTGTCGCTCGCTAACCCTACAGAAGCCCAAATGCAAAACAATGGGAGAGATTCGCACCATCCTCAGAATTCTCCTAAACCCAATCCTGGGAGGATGGGTTCTGGTATGGGAATGATGGATAGACAGCAAGTAGATCGACATTTTATTGAAAAAATGATTCTTCATCATCGAGGGGTGATAGAAATGGCAGATCTTGCCATCAGCAAAGCCAAACATCCCGAAATCAAAGAACTGGCTGAAGCCATCAAAAAAGACCAAAATAGTGAAATCGAACAAATGACAGCCTGGTACAAACAGTGGTATAACGCTGAAGTACCTACTTCATCATCCAATA